>NZ_QUDH01000060.1:0-516 GCF_003477445.1 Clostridium sp. AF50-3
TACCCGGATCAATGCCCATGGGGCCTTTCCCGGATGTCCGCCCGTTTACCGGGGCGTCACTGCGGACGCATACCAGTGCGTAATACCGCCATCCGGAAGGGAACATCTTACGGCTGATGGTACAGTAGGCAATCGTCCCCTGTAAAGCCTCCGCGATATAGCGCTGCTCGGAAATACGGTTCGGAAGTTTGCAGGCAAGCGTCAGGCCGGTCCATTCCACCGTCATGGTCTCCGGATGGAACTTTGCCCCGTTGGCGTTTGACTTGCCTGTAATGGTACTCAGTTCGTATTCCTTTTTGTAATGTAACTTCGTCCCGTTCCCGAACAAGACTTTCTCAACGCCAGCCCAGACGCGTCCTGCCTCTGCCTGGACCTGCTGGGAGGATATCAGATGGGAAAACCGGGAACCGCATTTCTTTAACCAGGACTCAAATCCGGACTTGGAAAGCCCCATGTCCGCACGGATGGCGTTTAACACCTGGTTGATGGATTTGATCTCTTTTTCGAGGGCAGTAA
>NZ_QUDH01000061.1:0-500 GCF_003477445.1 Clostridium sp. AF50-3
CCATTTCTCGCAATACTCCTCCACTGTAGGTGTACTGCGGCGATACGTCTTGTTCTCAATCTGCTGGATCGCTTCCTGTTCCTTCTGGTACAGTTCCTCTCTCGTTCTTGCATATAAGGAAACCCGCCGTCCCTGCTGATCTGTTACACGGGTTCGATAATATTGCGTTCCCTTCATACTCACCGTACCATAATCGGGAAGCATCATTCTTCTTGCCGCCATATCATTACCTCCAATCCTGTTGATGCTTTCATTATTGCGGATTCATCGTCCATACTCAACGATGTCGATTTTCACCGCCGAAAGCTTCGAGGTTTGCGATATGTCGCAGCACGTTCCATCGGTTTTGCACGGTGTGTACATTTTGCAATGTACTCCTGAAGCCCCACTTCCGTGAAATAAACGCAGCCGTTTTCCACATACTGAACATAGGAGATCAAACCGTCTGTTCTTGCAGCATCCAGTGTTTTTACGCTGATTCCCAGTATACTGGCTGCTTC
>NZ_QUDH01000007.1:0-198241 GCF_003477445.1 Clostridium sp. AF50-3
AGAAAGAAAGAAAGAAAGAAAGAAAGAAAGAAAGAAAGAAAGAAAGAAAGAAAGAAAGAAAGAAAGAAAGAAAGAAAGAAAGGTGAATAGTATGCTTTCGTTTGAGAATCAAGAGGTGGAATTTAAGCAAGAATATGTACCTGAGATTCGAAAAGAAGTAATTGCCTTTGCAAATGCTTCTGGAGGTACTATTTTGATTGGTGTTAGAAAAGATGGAGCAATTATTGGCGTAGATGATCCAGATGCAATCATGCTTCAGGTTGCAGGTTCTTTAAAAGATTCTATCGCACCTGATATTATGCCTTTTGTCAATATAAAAACTGTGGAAATTGACGGAAAAACGGTCGTTGAAATTAATATTGCAACAGGAACGAATCGTCCATATTATATTCGGGAAAAAGGTCTAAAGCCCAGTGGTGTATATGTTCGAAAAGGAAGTTCTTCACAACCCATGACAGATGAGGGCATCCGGGAAATGATCATTCAAAGCGGCAGATGTTCCTATGAAACAAGCCGAAGCATGAATCAGGATTTGACATTTGAGTATTTTGAAAATGAGATGCACAAACGAAAAATTGCGTTTGGAAGATCACAGATGCAAACATTAAAACTGATAGGTGATGATCATTTATACACAAATCTTGCATTGCTATTATCGGATCAATGTGAAGTAACAACAAAAGTGGCTCTTTTTCAAGGAACAGATAAAGCGGTTTTCAGAGATAGAAAGGAATTTTCTGGTTCTATTTTAAAACAATTGGAAGACGTTTATCAGTTTATTGATTTAAACAATAAAACGCAAGCCAGTTTTTCGGGTTTAATCCGTATTGATAAAAAAGATTACCCAGAAGAGGCAATCAGAGAAGCGCTTTTAAATAGTATCGTTCATCGAGATTATTCGTTTAGTGGAAGTAATATTATAAATATTTATGACGATCGTATAGAAATTGTCTCATTGGGAGGATTGGTTTCCGGACTGGAATTAAATTCTATTTTTCTGGGTGTATCGCAGCCAAGGAATCCTAATTTGGCAGCTATTTTTTATCGCATGATGTTAATAGAAAGTTATGGTACAGGAATTGGAAAAATTCAACGAGCCTATGGAGATAACGAAAAAAAGCCTTTTTTTGAAACAGCAAAAGGTGTTTTCCGTGTTACACTTCCAAATAGAAACGAAGGAATACAAAAGCTGTCAAAACCAAGGAAACGTCTGGTAGCAGTTTACCGACAGCCGCTATCTTCTGAAAAAGCTGAAATTCTCTCATATGTAGCAGAGCATAAAAAAATAACAAGAAAAGAAACCGAAGCGCTTTTAAATATAGGTACAACAAAAGCGTATAGGATCTTAAAGGAATTATCCAGTGCCGGAAAATTGCATATAAATGGTTCTGGAAAAAATGTTTATTATACAGGAGAGTAAGCGATTAGCTAAATCAGAACTTAAACGTGCAAACTGGAAGCTCGGATTCCGATTCAGCTTTGCTGACCTGAAAAGATGAAAGAAACCAAATATACCGTTAAATACACGACCGGTTTCAAAAAAGACTACAAACGAGCCATAAAGCGTGGCATGAAGATCGAGCTGCTGGAGCAGGTCGTAGCATTGCTGGCAATGGGCGAGCCGCTGCCGGATAAGAACCGCGACCATGACCTGTCCGGCGATTGGGCAGGTCATCGGGAATGTCATATTCTCCCGACTGGCTGCTTGTGGATGGTGTTTGTCAGCGTGTCAAAATTCTCATACTTGTCAATCAAGGCTATAAATTTCTCTGCTGATTTCTGGCTCTGCTCGTAGCCGGTAACAGCCTTTTCCAGTTCCGCGATCTCAATCTCAAGTTCGTCTTGAAACAAAAATGCTCTAAGTGATTTCTTCACTAACCATGACAAATATCATGATTAAGAAGTCACTTAGAGCATATATCATTTCTTGTTTATCTGTCTTTATTTTTCTTTTGGCTGCACGCAGCGGCTGAATCCCCGCTCGCTTACATAAAGTACGGCTGCGGCCGGAATTGCTGTTACGCAGACAACCAGCAGGTTAAAAATCCATTTAAAATTGGTAATGAAGTGCAGGCTCTGCGGAACTGTGATTTTATCATATAAAAATGCCAGAATCTGTGGATCTCTGGTTAAAGTAAATGCTAAAAATGCCACTCCGATTCCCAGCACAATCGCCATGCCAAAAAGGATTCCCCAGACACTCCAGGTTGTTTTTGTATTAGCTGTCATACTCGATTGCCTCCTTAAAATTGATGGCTTTAGTGTAACGCAAAGATGTGTTCCTTTTGTGAAGAATACATAAAATTTCTGGTTATCTTTGTAAAAAGTATTTTATATACAAAAAGCAGCATACAGAGGCACGATTTTCTTGTTTTCATCAAATACAATTAATGTTGTTTCGCGGACAATCGTCTGACTGGATATATGAGAAAGAATCGGAACCAAGTATTCAGGACTAATGTCTTCATCAAATGTCTGCTTAAGCTTTGGATTTGTATCAAAATTAAAGTAAACAGTATTTTCGTAATGGGTACGTCCAAATTCGAGAACAGAATAGGTTTTGCCTACCTGTCTGGCCCCCTGCAATATCAATGGTTTGCGATGTTTACTGTTTTTCCAGTATTCTAAAAATATTGTAATTTTTCGATACATGAAAACACCTCCCGATACTTTTCCATATCCGAAGTATAATGACCTGGTAATGCAGTTAGGATTTCGAGAAAAATATTTCAAAAAGTAAAAAGGAGAGTGCATTAATTATGAGAAAGCAGACTAAATTAGTTGCAGTACTTTCTGCAGCAGCTTTACTCGCTATGGGTGCTTCCATGACTTCTTTCGCAGCTGGTTGGGAGAAAGATGACGCTGGTGTTTGGCACTACTATGACAGCGACGATGAGATGGTAACAGGCGAGTGGAAAAAAGACGGTGGTAAGTGGTTCTATCTGGATGATGACGGCAACATGCTGACAGATTCTTGGGTAGACGATGACTACTATGTAGCTGAAGATGGTCATATGCTGACTAACGAGTGGAAGAAGACCGTGTCCGATGACGATCAGGATGATCCGGACGAGGATGGCGAAAGCTGGTACTACTTCGGCAGCAAGGGTAAAAAGACCACTTCTGATGATAAAAAGATCAATGGCAAGACTTACTTCTTCGATGAAGATGGAAAAATGCAGTATGGTTGGTATGCTGATTCTAACAACAACGTATACTACTTAGGCGAAGAGGATGACGGTGCTAGAACCAACTCTTCTTGGCTGTGGTTAGCTGCTCCGGATTCCGAAGATGATGATGAGAAAGATGCAGCAGATGCCGTAAGCCATGATTCTCAGAATGATGATGATCCGTGTGATGAAGAAGGTTGGTACTGGTTCGGTAGCGACGGTAAGATGTACAAAGACGCTAAGCAGAAAAAGATCAACGGTAAATACTACTACTTCAACAATCATGGTCAGATGCTGTATGAGTGGATCAATGGTGTTAAAGCAAACGTGGCTTCCAATGCAAAACTGGATAGCGATTCCATCGAAGCTACCGCTTCTGAAGTACGTTACATGAACGTAGTTGAAGAGGGCTGGAGAGCTGATGGCTGGTATCAGATCGATGGTGCTGATGCACTTAAGGCAGGCGATGATACCGATTGGTATTACTTCAAAGACGGTAAGGCTAAGAAAGCTGATGACGGTGAGAAGAACAATACTGACTTAACTGATGACGGTGCTAAAGTATATACCAAGAAGATCAAGATCAATGGCAAGAACTTCTGCTTCAATGAAATTGGTCAGATGCAGACTGGTTTACAGATGATCGATAAGAAATTCTACTACTTCGACAATGATGGTTATATGAAGACCGGCAAGATTGCTAATGTTGAAGAAGAGGATGATAACTACACCTACTACTTCGAGACCAAGAATGGTAAGAATGGTCAGGGTTATACAGGTGAGAAATCCGGTTACCTTTACTGGAATGGCAAGAGACTGGAAGCAGATGATGATTACAGAATCTATGTTGTAGATAAGAAATACTATCTGGTAAACAACAAAGGTAAACTTCAGAAATCTACTTCTAAAGAGTATGATGTAGAAAATTTTGGTGATGACGTTAAGTTTACGTTCAGAAACACATACGAGATTGCCTCTTCTACTAAAGATGGTTCTGAGGGCACCTATAAGAACGCCGCTACATTACCGAAGATTGAGCTGTTCGACAATGCAATTTATCAGGATGCACTGGGCGTTACACACTACGAGAATACAGATGCTTACGAGGCAGCACAGAACGCTGTAGCTAATAAATAATCTATATCTCAAATAACATTTAAAGAAGAGCTGTTACACAAACGTGTGGCAGATCTGAATAAAATGAAAAGGGTTGTGCACTTATATGGTGTAACAACCCTTTTTTGTTAGGGCGATTCCCAGGGGACTTTTTCTATCTTTTCAATCTCTTTCTCCACCTTGTTTCCCCCAGCCTTTCATGATATGATAATAAAAACAGCCTGATTTTTCGAAAGGAGCGATGATTCTATGACGAATCTTAATATTCCGGTTGGCGTCTCGGATTTTTCTCAGATACGTGAAAATGAATATTACTATGTGGATAAAACGGGACTCATTTCGGAATTATTAAAGAAAAGCACAGCAAACGTCACGCTGATTACTCGCCCCAGACGATTTGGAAAGACGCTGGCTATGAGTATGCTGGAACATTTTTTCGATATTCGACATGATAACCATTCGTTATTTCAAGATTTGGAAATCAGTCATGAATCAGCTATTTGTCAAACATGGATGAATCAGCGTCCGACTCTTTTTATTACCTTTAAGGATGTAGATGGGATTACATTTGACAGTGCTTTTGATATGCTGAAATTTGTCATATCCCAGATATGCATCGAATACTCTTATTTGGAGCAAAGCGATGCCGTCAGCGATGCATATAAAGAGATTTTTAAACGACTAAAAAATCAGACTGCATCTGCAACAGATGTAAAGGGTTCTATCCTGATTTTGATGAAAATGATGCAGGCTTATTATGGGAAGACAGTTATTCTTTTGTTGGATGAATACGATGTTCCCGTTGCGAAAGCAAGCAGCAATGGGTATTATCAGGAAATGCTGGAAATCATGAAAGCAATGATGAGTACCTCATTAAAAGATAATTCCAGCCTCTGCTTTGCGGTTGTGACAGGATGCTTGAAAATTGCTAAAGAAAGTATCTTCACTGGAACCAATAATTTTGTTTCGGATACCATCACAGATTCTCGATTAAATGAATATTTTGGCTTTACACAAAACGATGTAAATCAGATTTTAAAGGAATCCAATACTGCCGAATATTCGGATGAAATTAAAGCCTGGTATGACGGTTATCATTTCGGATGCTTTGATGTATATTGCCCGTGGGATGTGATGAATTATCTTCGGGATCTTCAGCATAATCCTTCCATGAAGCCTGAGAGTTATTGGAAGAATACAAGCGATAATGCAATTATTCGCTCTTTCATTGATTATGCTGGAAGCAGTATCACAATGAAATTGGAAAAATTATTGTCCGGCGGATATATTTTCCAAAAGATTGAAGAAAATTTAACCTATGATTATCTTCATTCTTCCGAGGATAACTTATGGAGTATTTTATATTTAACCGGTTATCTGACGCGCGTTCGAGAGATGGATATTCAAGAAACTATTCCAGATGGAACAACCGCGTTGATGATTCCGAATAGGGAAATCAAAGATATTTTTGAGTCAACAATTATAAAATGGTTTAACGAATCAACGAAGCATTGGAACCGCACAGAATTATTTCATGCGGTATGGGATGGAAACAGCGACAGGATGACGGATGAGATGAATAAACTTTTAAGAAAAACCATCAGTTATCATGATTACCGAGAAGACTTTTACCATGCATTTCTGGCAGGTATTTTTACTGGTGCCGGTTATGTGGTGGAGTCGAATAAAGAGCATGGAGAAGGACGAAGCGATGTGATTGTCTACGACTCTGAAAATGGACAATTGGCCCTTTTTGAAGTGAAATATTCCAGCACGCTTGACCAGATGAAACAATCCTGCCAAAAAGCACTTGCCCAGATCGATGAAAAAATGTATGCAAAAGAATTTGAGGATTCCTATGATAAAATTTTGTGTTATGGAATTGCTTTTTTTAAGAAACGCTGCCTGGTATATTTGAAAGATTGAATTAGTAAACGGTACAACGTTCGACCTTGACAAAAAGAGGACTCCGCCACCTCAGACTTCTCTGAAGTGACGGAGTCCTCTTATATCAAGCTATCAGCTTAATGATTCAGATTTGAATTGGATGTCAAATCACATCGGCCGCAAAAAGAGGATTTCTCAATCAACATCTCTTTTTACTGCCGCCGTGACAAATAACTTGCTTTTCATTTTTTAAATTCTAAAATTTTACATTCATGTTTTCGCGTCTTTAAATCATAATTGATTCCAACCAGCAGCATATTTCCTGAATAATCTTCCAGATTCTGGAAATATTGTTTTTTTAATATCTGGTGAATTGCGCCTTCGGCCGATTTGTTCCATTTTAGTTCGACAATCAAAGCTGGCTTATCCGGAAATTCTTTTCGCGGTAAATAAACTATATCTGCAAATCCAGATCCCGATGGAAATTCACGATAAACCTGATAAAAGTTTCTGGCAGCGTAGAGTGCCAGTGATACAGTATAACTCAGTGCATTTTCATTATTATACTGTAAATGGGATGTTTCAAAATGAGCCTGTTCCATATAGACAGCTACTTTTTCTTCATCTTTTCTCCAGATAGCATTAAGTAAATCAGCTGAGTTTTTCAATGCTTTCGAGACCTCTCCCCATTGAGAAACCGAAACCGCATTTACAAACTCTCCACGGATTTCATTATTCGGAATAAAAACTGATTTATGGCTGAAATCGTATCCAAGATATCCCAGATGAATCAGCAAAGTCAGGACATCATCCTCGCTGTGAAATGTCGTCATATCATTGCTGAAACTGCCTGTATTGACCGGTACCATTTCTCCGGCCATCATGCTGAGAACATCGTCTTTCAGCCCATCAAAATTCATGTCAATATATCCGCGCAGTGCCTCAAATGTTTCGGTCTGGTTCCAATAAGAATCGCAGATACCAGAAGTCATAGCAGCCACAACCGAACGCGGACTGTAAATAGAAGAGGCTTTTTCAAAGCGATATCCATCATACCATTCTTTGATTTCTGCCAAATCCATTTGATAATCTGAGCAGAGGCAGCGCACCTCATTTTCTGTGAAACCGACATATTGCGCCAGAACACCTGGATTTGCCATCGAGAATTCATCAAACATATTGAGCGCAGAATGGGTACCGTATTTTTTTATTGGCAATATTCCTGTCATATATGCCAGATGTATATGTGCCTTATCCTTTAGAAAATCACGAAGAAAATCCAGATATCGTTCCTGAGCCGCTTTATCTTCTGCGTATTCCCTAAAAATACAATCCCATTCATCAATGATTATAATAAATGGCTCATTTGTTTCAGCATAAATTTCCTTCATATTTTCCGTCAGATCTAATTCATCATAAAAATCAATCGTTGGATATTCACGGCGAATTTCTCTCATGAGTGAACGCCGGATCCGCTGAATCAATTCTTCTACATTAGAGCTTCGACTTAAAAATTCCTGGATATTTAAAAATATAGTTGTGTAAGTGTTTAAATATTTTTTATAATCTTTTGAACAGCTGATTTTTCGGTCTTTAAATAAAGTATCAGACTGACATCCCTTACTATAATAAGCAGCCAGCATATTGGCTGTAATGGATTTTCCAAATCTCCTTGGGCGGCTGACGCAGATATTTTTCTGGTTTGTTGCCAGCACACTGTTGGTATAAGAAATCAGCTCTGTTTTATCTACATAGATCTGAGAATGCACCGCTTCTGAAAAAGCTGCGTTTCCGGGATTTAAATATATACCATATGGCTCCCTCTCTTTTTAATAAACTGCACGTTTATCACACATCATGATAATTTGTTGTTTTTATTATCATATCATGAAAGAATCAGTGAAACAAGACTTGGAAGATATGCTTAAACTCAAAATGATAGTACTGCAGAGAGTTTTGCATATTCTATTCTTTAACTGACAGAGGGCAAATGCAGTCATACAGACAGGCTTCATTTACATTGCGACCACATAAAAAACTCCGCCATCTCGAAACACTTCGAGGTATCGGAGCTCTTTTTACTAAAAAAGAAGCGGCATTCCAGGAAATATCCTGAAATACCGCTTCTCAATTATCCTAGGTCAAATGACTAATCGAATAAAATTCAGATTAATTATTTGTTTAATCCTAACCAACCTTCAACAGCCTTAGTACCAGCCAGATTTGTGTAGGTATAAATATCGTCATCATACAGCTGGATGAACGGTACAGATACGATCTGATCCTCTGTAACAACATCTTTACCAAACTGAGCTTCTGCATCAGCAATCAGATCCTCAGCTTTGATTGTCTTACCGCTAGCTAAAGTAACGGATACAACTTTCTTGCCGCTGATCTCTACTTTTACATCATCCTCAGCGATGCCCTTGTTCTCGATGTCATACTTCTTGGAGGTCTTCTGAACTTTACCCTTGGTATTGGTCAGATAGATGTCTCCATCATAGTAGTACAGTCTGTAGTCATCATCTGCATCCAGTCTCTTACCGTTGAAGTACAGATAATCATCTTTCAGACCATTGTAGCCAAGACCATTCTTACCATTCTTGGTGTTGAAGTAGAATGTGTAATCATCATCGTCGTTCTCTACAGATGTTACGCGGCCAGTCTTCTGATAGCCGTTGGCATCGAAGTAGTAGAATCCGCCGTCAGCCTGGCAGTACTGTAAGCCATCCTGCATCTGACCTTTTTCGTTGAAGGAGAAGTATTTACCTTCAATTTTGATTCTCTGAACGTATACAGCTCCGTCATCATCGTAAGTAGCGAAGTCTTTGGAACCGCCATCAGCGTATTTAACTTCACCGTCATCGATGTAGTACCAGTCTGTATCACCATCAGCATCCAGATCCTCAGCGCCGTCGATCTGATACCAGCCGTTACCTCTGGAACCATCTTCAACTTCGTTGTAGTATCTCATTACGCTGGTTGTAGCTAATTCGCCCTTAGCAAGGTTACCATCAAGCTGTGCGTTGGAACCCTGTTCAACAGCCTTACCATCAATCCACTCGTACAGCATCTGACCGTGCTCGTTGAACATATAGTATTTGCCGTTGATTTTCTTCTTGCCTGTGTCATGATATGCTTTACCAGAAGACTGGAACCAGTACCAACCCTCATCATCACAGTTGTCATCTTCAGAACAATCAAGAACTACTTCCAGATCATCATCATCATCCAGATCGTTCTCATTGTTACCGGATTTCTCAAGCCACAGCCACTTAGACTCAGCTCTCCAACCTTCGTCCTCAGTACCTAAGTAGTATGCGTTGCCGTCTTCCTCGTGCCAGCCATACTGCATCTCACCATCTTCGTTGAAGTAGTAGGTCTTGCCATTGATCTTCTTATCTGTATCGGTAACTTTTTTACCTTTGTTGTTGAAGTAGTACCAATGCTCGCCGCCGTCTTCCGGATCATCTTCATCCTCATCAGCCATGGTCTTTTTCCACTCGTTGGTCAGCATATGACCATCTTCAGCTACATAGTAGTCATCATCTACCATGTATCTGTCTCCATCTCACCATCTTCGTCAAGATGGAACCATTTGCCGCCATCTTTCTTCCACTCGTCGGTTACCATCTCATCATCGCTGTCATAGTAGTGCCAAACACCAGCGTCATCTTTCTGCCAACCAGCTGCGAAAGAAGTCATGGAAGCACCCATAGCGAGTAAAGCTGCTGCAGAAAGTACTGCAACTAATTTAGTCTGCTTTCTCATAATTAATGCACTCTCCTTTTTACTTTTTGAAATATTTTTCTCGAAATCCTAACTGCATTACTAGGTCATTATACTTCGGATATGGAAAATTATCAATAGTTTTTTTACAGAATTTCCAACTTTTTATTTTGAAGTGGAATATTGTCTGTATTTCCTATGTTTCTCTTCCCTGTGAAGTACTGCCTTTCTCCGATACATTCACATTATAATACACGTTTTTCCAAAATACCATAACATTTATCTGTGCATTTTCTTACGGATTTTTTACGAAAATTCTTTATGGTTTCGTAATTGTATTTATATTTGTACAATCATGTTTTAACCGCCAAAATGCCTATATTTCCAGTATTTTTTACGTTTCTTATTTCCCACAGACCACCTTATCAAGCCTTTCGTCACTGTTCACGCATACGTGCCCAGTAACAGTCTTTATTCTTCCCCCCGCAGCATTGCTTTTTCCGTTTACTTTCTCTGTGTTTATGCTATAATGTTCATATATCACTTTTAATTTTATTTTTTGAACACACAACAGCTAGAACCTATTTTCACTCTTATCCATCTATAATGATGACGAAATACGTGAATATATATAAGAGAAAAATAAAAGAATTTAATAATTCAGGAGGTTTTATATGGATCGCTATGGACTGATCTGCCGGAGTTTCTATGAGAATCCGGATGTGACCCAGCGGGAGCTTGCTTCGATTTTGAATCTTTCCCTGGGGACTGTGAATAAATTGCTTGGGGACTGCCTGGAGGAGGCATTTCTCATGACGGATATGGATACGGGAAAATATCTGCTGACCGAACAGGGGCTTAAGTATCTGGAACAATTTAAAGTGGATGGCGCCGTCATTACCGCCGCCGGGTTTGGCTCCCGGTTTGTGCCGCTGACGTTTGAGACACCGAAGGGGCTTCTGGAAGTGTTTGGCGAGCGGATGATTGAGCGCCAGATCAAGCAGCTCCATGAAGCGGGGATCACGGATATCACAATTATCGTCGGTTATTTAAAGGAAAAGTTTGAATATCTGATCGACAAATATCAGGTCAAACTCCTCTATAACCCGGAGTACGCCACCAAAAATAATCTGGCTACGATCTACCATGCCCGCGAGCTGTTCCGCGGCCGCAATATGTATCTGCTTGTCTCGGACAACTGGATTCGAAATAATATGTACCATAAGTATGAGTGCGGCGCGTGGTACTCTTCCGTTTACATGGATGGTGAAACGTCAGAGTGGTGTCTTTCTTCTAATAAAAAGGGGCGTATCACATCGGTGCAGGTCGGTGGGCATGATTCCTGGGTCATGTATGGACCTGCGTTCCTCTCGCGTGATTTTTCCAACCAGCTGATTCCGCTCATTGAGGAAGCCTATCATCAGCCTGGCACAGAACAATGGTACTGGGAACAGGTTGTCGTCGATCATATCAAAGAACTGGATTTTTCGATGAACTGCCAGCCGGCGGATCAGGTCTATGAGTTTGAAAACCTGGAAGAGCTGCGCCTGTTTGATCCGAAATATCAGAATCATTCGGACAATGCCGCCATGCAGCTGGTCGCACACGTTTTCAATGTAAAAGAGGAAGCGATACACAACATCCGCTGTCTCAAATCTGGTATGACAAACCAGTCGTTCCTGTTTGAACTGGATGGAAAACATTATATCTGCCGCATTCCGGGTCCGGGAACAGAATTTCTGATTAACCGAAAAGAAGAGGAGGCTGTTTACAAGGCGGTCACACCGCTTGGCATTACCGAACATATTTTGTATTTTGACGGAAAAACCGGCTACAAGATCGCCCAGTATTATGAGGGCGCTCGGAATGCGGATGCAAAAAACCCGGAGGAGATGGCCGCCTGCATGGAGATGCTGCGGAAGCTGCATCATTCCGGCGTGACGGTTCCGCACACGTTCCGCATCCGGGAACGGATTGATTTTTATGAGAGGATCTGCCGCGGACATGAAGAAATGCTGTTCGAGGACTACCCGGCGGTCCGCGCCCGGATGAATGAACTGATGGATCGGCTGGATACACTGGAACGTCCTTGCTGCCTCTCCCATATTGACTCAGTTGCGGACAATTTCCTGTTTCTGCCGGACGGCTCCCTGCGTCTGATCGACTGGGAGTATGCAGGCATGTGCGATCCACTCATTGATATTGCGATGTGCAGTATTTATTCATATTATTCACAGGAAGAGCTTGACCACCTTCTGGAAGAATACCTCCAGCACGCCCCATCAGACGAAGAACGCTTTGTCACGTATGCCTATGCGGCGCTCGGAGGTTTCCTGTGGGCGCTCTGGGCGGTCTTCAAGAGTATGGAAGGACGCGAATTTGGCGATTACACGATCGTGATGTACCGGTATGCGAAAAATTATTATCGAAAAATTGTTTCCGAGGACTTGTTAAAATTGTAATATTTCCGTTAGGTATTTTACATTTATCTATGTTATACTTATAAAGTAATTTGATATGATACCAGGGTCAAAAGGTCAGAAGTTCGACGCAAGCTTGCTTGCAGGAGAATTTTTGACCTTGGGACCCGCCAAAAACATGAGTAAGTAGCCATTTTTCAAAGAAAAATGAGCGAATTACGAATGTTTTTGAAGATTGCGGGAGCATATAGTGCGGAGCATCTGGTATCAGAGGGGTCAAAATGCCTTTTGACCCCAACATCTTTGATATTAATTTCTACTGTAATCATAAATAACGATAAATCACATTGCAAGGGGGATACGCGATGCGGAAAAGATATGCAAAACTGCTTGGGCTTGCCTGCCTGATCGGTGCCATGGGGCTGCTTCCTTCTTCCCAGAGCCGTGCGGCCGGATGGCTGAAGGACGGAAACTACTGGTACTACATGACCGACGACGGTCAGAAGCATACCGGATGGGTACATATCGGAGAGAAATATTATTATATGGATGACTCGACCGGCAAGATGGTGACCGGATGGCGTCAGGATTCATCCACTTCCGCCTGGTATTATTTCAACCAGAGCGGCGAGATGATGACCAAATGGCAGAAAATCAACAACTACTGGTACTATTTTAACCAGTACGGTGTGATGCAGAAGGGCTGGCTCCAGCTTGATACGGTCTGGTATTATCTGGGCGATGATGGACGGATGTTTACCAACTGGCAGAAGATGGATAACGGCACCTGGTATTATTTCGGCACGGACGGGGCGATGCGGACTGGCTGGCAGAAGGTAAACAGCACCTGGTATTATCTCGACGAAAATGGAAAAATGCTGACCGGTTGGCAGCTTATTAAAAATGAATACTACTATCTCCATGATGGCAAGATGCTGACTGGCTGGCTCAATGACAGCAACGGAAACACCTACTACATGGACAAGACAGACGGCAATATGAGCCGCGGCTGGAAGCAGATCGACGGCACCTGGTACTATTTCAATGAGTACGGACACCGTCAGAAAGGCTGGATTAAGGTATCCGGCACCTACTATTATCTGGATGAGAACGGTAAGATGGCTTCGAACACAACCCTGACGATTGATTCGGTGAAATACACCTTTGCCAAGAGCGGTGCGTGCCAGAATCCACCGTCCAGTCTCTCCGGCATGAGCGACAGCTATTTTGACCCAAGTGCTTCACAGGGAACAGGGACTTCGTCTGGCAGTTCTTCTTCAAGCAGCACTTCGGGGCCAAGCGGAACGGCTTCGAACAATTCCAATTCAGGAACCTCCAGTTCAGGTAACACCAACAATTCGAATAGTTCCGATCCTTCGACCAGTTTTACTGCACCGGGAAGTTCCAACAGCTCCAGCTCGTCAAATGGTTCTTCGTCGGGCACAACCGTTCCGATTCCTGGAAGCGGCTACAGCAGTTCCACTTCCACGCCGGGCGGGACTTCCAGTTCGTCAGGCTCTTCGAATAACCAGACAAACAGCAGTTCCACCAGCGATACCGGCAATGTACCAAGCCGCATCTACAGCAACGGCACGACTTACACCGCACCGACGACATCAAGCTCCAGCTCGTCAGGCTCTTCGTCAAATTCATCCGATAAACGGATTAACGGATTTACCTCCAATCAGGGCGATACGATTCAGGAGGGGCAGACGCAGGGTCCTGGGCGGAAATAAACCGTATTTGCAAAATATATAATTGAAATAAAAAAGATTTTGACCAACGATTCATAGCCTATATCGATGGTCAAAATCTTTTTAATTAAAATCATACCTTCTAAAAGCTGCCTACACCTCAAACACCAAATCCCCATAACTCGGAAATGGCCATAATTCTTTATCTACCAGCATTTCCAGTTCGTCTGCCGGTTTACGGAGAGCTACCATCGCCGGGCACACCTTATGCAGATAGGCGAATGCTTTTTCTTTGTTATCCTTGATCGCAGATGCCTTTGCCAGGATATCTTTGAGTGCCGCCAATGCCACCTTCATCTCTGAGAGTTTATCAGAGGTCTCTAAAAGCAGTTCTTTCTGGACACTGACATCGGCCTCCTCACAGGCAGTCCGGACGGCTGTCAGGGAGGAAGCAAGCTGAGTCGTATATTTGACAACCGCCGGGATGATCTGCTTGCCTGCCATGTCGATCATCGTCTTCGCCTCGATGTTAACAGTCTTGGAATATGCCTCATACTCGATCTCGGCACGGGATTCCAGCTCGGTCCGGGTGTACACGCCAAATTCTTCAAAGAGCTTGATCGCTTTCTCGGTCCGGATTGCCTCGACAGAATCGATACCCGCTTTCAGGTTCGGGAGTCCACGGCGCTCTGCCTCTTTAACCCATTCCTCAGAATAACCATTTCCGCTGAAAATGATACGGCGGTGCTCTGCAAACAGACGCTTGATGATATCATGGACTGCGCTGTCAAAATCATCGCTGTTTTCCAATTCGTCCGCAGCCTCTTTAAACGCTTCTGCCACGATCGTGTTGAGCACGACGTTCGGGGATGAAACAGAATCCGAAGAACCAACCATACGGAACTCGAATTTGTTACCGGTAAACGCAAACGGTGAAGTACGGTTGCGGTCGGTTGCATCCTTGACAAAATCCGGAAGTGTCGCTACTCCCGTCTGAAGTACCTCGCCTTTCTTAGAATGTGCGGCTTCGCCCGTGCTGCACAGCTGATCGATAACATCCTCCAGCTGCTCGCCCAGGAAAATAGAGATGATCGCTGGCGGCGCCTCTGCCGCACCCAGACGATGATCGTTGCCCGGAATCGCGGTGGACTCGCGCAGCAGATCCGCGTGTCTGTCAACTGCTTTCATGATGCATGCCAGAACCAGAAGGAACTGTACATTTTCGTGCGGCGTCTCGCCCGGATTCATCATGTTGATGCCGTCGTCGCTCGTCAGGGACCAGTTGTTGTGCTTACCGGAACCATTGATTCCGTCAAATGGTTTCTCATGCAGCAGACAGGTCAGACCGTGATGTCCTGCGACACGCTTCATCGCCTCCATGACCATCTGGTTGTGATCGACTGCCAGATTGACCTGACAATAGGTTGGTGCTAATTCATGCTGTGCTGGTGCAACTTCGTTGTGCTGTGTCTTTGCACTGACGCCCAGACGCCACAGTGTCTCATTTAACTCTTTCATGAATGCACCGACTCTCGGACGGATGCTTCCAAAATAGTGATCATCCATCTCCTGTCCTTTCGGCGGCATCGCACCAAACAGGGTACGACCGGTGTAGATCAGGTCTTTTCTCTGTAAATATTTGTTCTTATCAACCAGAAAATACTCCTGCTCCGGTCCCACATACGGAATCACCCGGTGGGAAGTCGTATTTCCAAACAGGCGGAGAATCCGGAGTGCCTGCTCGTTGATTGCCTGCATGGAACGCAGCAGCGGTGTCTTCTTATCCAGTGCTTCGCCGCGGTACGAACAGAATGCAGTCGGTATGTAGAGTGTCACGCCCAGCGTATCTTCCCGCAGAAATGCCGGGGAAGTACAATCCCAGGTTGTATAGCCGCGTGCCTCAAAGGTGGAACGAAGTCCGCCCGACGGAAACGAGGATGCATCCGGCTCGCCCTTAATCAGCTCTTTACCGGAAAACTCCATGATAACGCGTCCGTTGGAATCCGGTACGGAGATAAACGCATCATGTTTTTCTGCCGTAATGCCGGTCAGCGGCTGGAACCAATGGGAATAATGCGTCGCACCGCGCTCGATCGCCCAGTCTTTCATCGCGTGTGCGACAACATCTGCGATGGACGGATCCAGCTCAGCTCCGTCTTCAATGGTTTTCTTCAGTTTTTTGTAAACACTTTTCGGAAGGCGTTCCTGCATCGCCTTGTCATTAAACACATTTTTTCCGAAAATTTCCGGTACATTGATAATCTCGCTCATTCAATCCCTCACATTAATATGAAAACAGACCGGACCGCCGGTATGTATATCCGCGTTGCGAAATGTACATCCCTGCAGTCCGGTCATGAACCTTACTTATTCATCAGGCTTTTCCGATAGAACCGAACAGTTCCATCTTTGTCTTAACCGTCTCTTTGATCGCCTCAAAACCAGGTGCAAGAAGTTTACGCGGGTCAAATCCTTTGCCCTGCTGATCCTTACCAGCCTCGATATACTGGCGGGTTGCCTCTGCAAATGCCAGCTGGCACTCAGTATTTACATTAATCTTCGCTACACCTAAAGAAATGGCTTTCTTGATCATATCTTCCGGAATACCGGTACCACCGTGAAGAACCAGCGGCATATCGCCTACTTTTTCTTTTACGGCTGCCAGCGTCTCAAAGCTTAAGCCTGGCCAGTTTGCCGGATATTTGCCGTGGATATTGCCGATACCTGCTGCCAGCATATCAACTCCGAGGTCTGCAATCGCCTTGCACTCGTTCGGATCTGCACATTCGCCCATACCGATCACGCCGTCTTCCTCGCCGCCGATGGAACCAACCTCAGCCTCCAGGGAAATACCTTTCTCCGCGCAGACTTTGACTAATTCTTTGGTTTTCTCTACGTTCTCGGCGATCGGATAATGGGAGCCGTCAAACATGATGGAAGAAAATCCAGCATCGATACATTTGTAGCAGCCCTCGTAGGTGCCGTGATCCAGATGCAGCGCAACCGGAACCGTGATGTTCAGCTCTTCGATCATCGCTTTTACCATCGCAGATACTGTCTTAAAGCCAGTCATATACTTGCCTGCGCCCTCTGAAACGCCTAAGATAACCGGTGAGTTCTGCTCCTGTGCCGTCAGTAAAATCGCTTTGGTCCATTCAAGATTGTTGATGTTGAACTGACCAACCGCATATTTGCCATCTCTTGCCTTCTGAAGCATTTCCTTCGCACTAACTAACATATACAAACCTCCTCGTTGTCTCTTTTTGATCTAACCAGAGTCTATTATATACCATAATTCAGTATTTGCCTAGCCTGTCAAAAAAATAACAGGCAATTATTTTAATATTTTGTAACTTTTACTGTAAAATCTCCGAAACGGTCTTCTCCATCTCCTCCGGCTTGCACTGGCGGTTGTGACGGATCTCTGCCTTGCGGATCTCCTCGATCGCCTGCGGGATCTTCACGCCGGATGCTTTCTCCATCTCGTCGATAAGCTCGAACTCGCCCTTGCCTTCTTCGCTGCCGAAGATTGCCTCCATGACGCTGCGGGAGAATTTATATGGGCTTGCCGTCGATGCGATAACTGTCTTCTTGGTATCGCCTGTCTCCTTCACATAGTTATGGTATACGCAGGATGCAACGCCGGTATGCGTATCGATCATATAACCGGTCTCATCGTAGAGACGCTTGATCTCGGCTGCATTTGCCGCCTGATCGGCATAGCCGCCGACAAAATCTGCCATGCGCGCACGCATCTCGTCGGTAACCGAATATTTGCCATCTTTCGAAAGCTCTTCCATGCGTTTCTTGGTCTCCTCCGCATCGCAGCCGGTGGAGAGATAAATCAGACGTTCCAGGTTGCTGGAAATCAGAATATCCATCGACGGGGAAGAGGTCAGGATGAATGGACGGTTCTTGTCATATACGCCTGTCTTAAAGAAGTCGTACAGAACTTTATTGTCATTGGACGCGCAGATCAGCTTGTCGATCGGCACACCCATCTGTTTTGCAAAATAAGCAGCTAAGATATTGCCGAAGTTTCCGGTCGGAACGGTTACATTGATCTTCTCACCGTTCTCGATCTCGCCGTTTTCAAGCAGTTTTGCATACGCATATACATAGTATACAACCTGTGGTACGAGACGACCGATGTTGATGGAGTTTGCGGAAGAGAGCTGATAGCCTCTGCCTGCTAATTCTTTGGCAAATTCTTTGTCACCGAAGATTTTCTTGACGCCGCTCTGTGCATCATCAAAGTTTCCGGAAATACCGACAACGCTTGTGTTCGCGCCCTTCTGGGTCAGCATCTGCAGCTCCTGCACACGGCTGACGCCGTCCTTCGGGTAAAATACGATAATTCTGGTTCCCTCAACGTCTGCAAAACCAGCCATCGCTGCTTTTCCGGTATCGCCGGAGGTTGCGGTCAGGATCACGATCGTGTTCTCCGCATGGTTCTTCTTCGCCGATACGGTCATCAGATGCGGCAGGATCGAGAGCGCCATATCCTTGAAGGCAATCGTGCTTCCGTGGAACAGCTCCAGATAATATGCTCCGTCTGCTTTGACAAGCGGCGCAATCTCTTCCGTATCAAACTTACTGTCGTAAGCGCGCTCGATACAGGTTTTCAGCTCTTCCTCTGTGAAATCAGTCAGGAACTGCTTCATAACTGCATAAGCTACTTCCTGATATGTTTTATGGGATAATTCTTCCAGGCTGCAATCTAACGCCGGGATATGATCCGGCATGAACAGGCCGCCGTCTGCTGCCAGTCCCTTTAAGATCGCCATCGAAGCCGTTACGTTGTTTTCACCGCCACGGGTACTGCTGTAATTGATTGCCATGATTTTCATCCTCTCTTTTTATCTTTCCCCGTCGTCCCCATCTTTGCAAAGGATGCCGGAGTCAAACTTTCTGCCATGTAAGTGTTCTGTGTGGTTTTGCAGTTCTCCCGCAAAGTTACGGAACCCCCTGCTCACTTTAGTTAAAAATTCTATCATACTTTATGGCACAGCGCAAGAAAAATCCCCCCTTAATACGTGATCTTCCAGCGCCCAAACAATCCCTTCTTAAAATGGGAAAACCGCCGTGAAGCACTCTCATTTCCCATCTCGATCGCCTTCTGGTAGCACTGTGCCGCCCGCTCGAGATCTTCCGGGGATTCATTTTTCCGTTCGTAGATAAATCCAAGCTCATAGAGTGCATATCCGTCACATTCCGTCTGTGCCGCCCGCTCAAAAAGCTCCTTCGCCTTATTTTCATCGGCGGTGCAGCCTTCTCCCTTCATATAGAGATAGCCTAACTTGGATGCAGACTGCAGACTTCCGGCTTCCTCGCACCGGTTCAGCCACTCAAATGCTTTTGCATAATCGCGGTCTACTCCCTCTTCGCCCTGGAAATACAGGCATCCAAGAATCTCCATGCACTCTGGATTTCCCTGCGAAGCGCCTTTTTCGTACCAGGAAACCGCCTGCTTCATATCAATCTCGCCGTTCAGACCATCCCGATAGATATTTCCAAGCTCCAGGCTTGCCTGTCCGTCGGTCTCGATCCCAGCTGCCTCCCGCAGAAGTTTTTCTGCCCGGACAGTGTCCTGCTCATCGGACGGGCGCAGATACAGGCGGGCTAACGGAAGCGCCGCCTCTTTGATGCCTGCCGCATATGCTTTTCCATACCAGTAAAACGCTTTTTCATCATCGCGCTCCACCAGTTCATCCTGATAGAACAGATTTCCAAGTTCTTCAAAGCTCTCCGCCTCGTTCCGCGCCGCGGCTCCTTCCAGCGCCTGAACGGCCGCCTGAATATCGCGCTCTGTGCCCTGTCCGTTTAAGTACATCTGCCCCAGATACAGCATGGCGCGGGAAGACCCCTGCTTTGCCGCCGCATAGTCATATTGGAATGCAGCTTCCCAGTCTTCTTCCTGGCGGTAATGTTCCCCCATCTGGAAGAGTCCCCAGACCTCCCCGCTGGCGGCGCACTGGTTCGCCCAGCGAAGTGCCTCTTTTTCATCTTTTTCCCGGTATGTACCATTCTGGCAGCATTTTCCCATCTTAACCATCGCCGGGATAATGCCGCCGTCCGCCGCCCGTTCGTACCAGAAGAGGCACTGCTCACGGGCGCTCTCAGTCTTCGGCATATAATCGGCCAGATCTTCCCACTCAACTGCCTCGCCCATCTGCCACGCGGCATAGACATCGCCCATCTCAGCGGCATCCCGCACCTGACGGTAACTTTCCTCGATGGAATAACGTGCCGACTGCTTCATCTGTTCGTCATACTGACCGGCGCGCAGCGCTCCTAACACTGCCCGGGCACTTCCCGCCGAAGCCCCCCGCAGGTAACATTCATACGCTTTTTTCTCATTGAACCCGACAGCCCCGTCCCCCCAGCTGTAACAGTGTCCTAAAAAGAACCATGCTTCTGCATCGCCCGCATATGCCGCCTCTTCCAGCCAGGTAACTCCCTGGGCGTACATCGCATCGTTACACTGTTTCCAGATCTGGTCTGCACCTTTCTCACATAAGCCTGTCATCAGGATTGTCATATATCATTCATCCGCCTTCCACACGAAATTGTATCAATTAAAACTTTCTGCCTCCACCGCCGTGCATCCTTCCGCTGCTGCCCTGATGTATGGTCGTCCTTCCAGCCGAACCGCCCGAAGCGCCCGGACCCGGATTTTTCGGAATCCGTCTGGTCACTACCGATCGGTTTACAAACTGCTCCTCATTTTGGACAAAATGCAGCGCACTGTCCGCCCGGTATGCCATATGGAAACCCAGCGACTGGCGGTGTTCTTTCTGCATCTTATACTGGCGCATCACCGAAAAGCACGGGAGTGCCGCCACGATCGCTGCCGCAACCGCCGCAAACAGCACCTCATACCATTCCAGGGAATGTTTTTTCTCCTCGCGCACCTGCGTATACTGTCCCGCCGGAACGCCCATCTCCAGATAATTTTCGATGCTGTCGATCGCCCCCAGCGCGCCTTCCGCATAGTTTCCATCCGCCACGCTGTCATATGCCGCATCCAGCACCTTCTCTACCCGCGCATCCGTCAGCACCTTCATCGCATACCCGGTGGTAGAAACGTATATCTCCCGGTTGTCCATATCGATCGAAAGCAGAATACCACTCGCATCGTCCCCGACGCCCAGTCCGTGGCTGTCGTAAAAATCATCGGCATAGCTTTCCGCCGATTCTCCCTGTGCGTCCTCGACTGTCAGTACCGCCAGATCGGCATCCTGTGAATCACGCACCTCATCGATCCGTGTCTCCAGCTCCTGCACTTCTTCCGCGCTGAACAGTCCCGCCTCGTCGAAGACGCGCGTGCCTTCCGCCGCCCATATAGGGCTGACCTGTGAAAATGAAATAAATGCTGCAACGGAGAAGCATATAAAACCTTTCAGCCGTCCATATTTCTTCTTTTTCTGTGTGACTCCCGCATTTTGATTCTCTATCATATCAGGTATCCTCCCAGCAGCAAAAGTACAAACACAGGAATGAAAATCGTCAAAAACAGGCGCACCAGTTTTTTCGAATCAACCGGCAGGACGCCGCAGACCTTTCCATTTTCCCCATTCATGGCAAAATAGTACATCTGCCCGTTCTTCGGATCCGGGTAGGTCATCATCCACACTGGAAGCATAGCATAGTTCCATTTTTCCCCCGTGATGGTCTCCCGGTGGTTCCGGATATCCACATGATCGTAGCCGGAGACGCTATTTTGCAGAGATTCTCTCGTATACTGCTTGATCTCCTGCTCAATCTCCTGTGCGAATTCTTCCTTTTCCCGGTCGCGCCGCTCCGCCCTAAATCCCAGAAAATAGCCTGCCTGAAACGGGCGCAGCTTCTTCATATCAAACGGAAGCACGGTCTCGGCAAGGCTGCGGTCCGCCTGCTTTAACGCGTTGCGCGCCACATCCTTGATGGGAAGCTCCGCCTTTTTCTCCAGATGGTAACGGCTCGTCTCGATATACTCGATCTCCCCCGACACCGTCACGCGTTTCCGCAGCGCCTCCGCCTGCATCTCACCGGATACCTGGCAGCTATACATCCAATATGGATAATAAATTCCCTCCAGATACTCCATCTGACGCGGCGAGTAGAAATCATCCGGCACATACTTTTTCTTCTGAATCCAGTTTTTAAAGATTTCTTTTGCCTTTTTCTTGTCGATCTCAAACGGAATCAGACCGTCCGGGCGGTATTTACCGTCCAGACTTCCCGAAAGAACCACCGGATTGTGGCAGTAACAGCAGTACGTGGACGCCGTCGTCTCCTGTGCCACAATCTCCGCGCCGCAGCTCGGGCAGGTATAGAGAACCATCTTAGACTCCGCCTGCTTCTGGCTCTCTATCTTTTCCGCTTCCGGCATTCCCCCCGGCTTCGAAGCTCCTCTGACTTTCTGGCTGCCTCTTCCATCTCTTTCAACGTCTCTTCCGTAAACGCTGAGAGGCAGTATTCACATTTAAATTTCTGCGTCTTCGGATCAAACACCAGCCCGCCGCCGCAGTTTGGACACTTATATGATTGTATCTCCATACGCCCTATGACCTCGGTTTTCCGCATTCGGAACAAAACTTACCTGTATTGACCGTTCCGCAGCTGCAGGTCCACGGACCGGCTGGTCTTGGCTTGCCGCACTCGGAGCAGAACTTTCCGTGGTTGACATTGCCGCACTCACAAATCCAGGATTCCTCCGGAGCTGCCGCACTGCCCTGCGGCGCTGCGTTCTGTCCTGCCGGTTGTGCATAGCCGCCCTGTGGTGCCTCATTCATCTGTCTCGGCTGCTGTGCATAACCACCCTGTGGCGCTCCATTCGCCTGCCCCGGCGCATAGCCGCCCTGCGGTGCCGCATATCCCTGCCGCGCCGCCTGCTGCATCTGCATCTGCTGCAGGTTGGACGCCGATGCGGCGCCCATAAATCCGCCGCCGAAGTTCATGCCGGCGCCCATTCCCATGAAGCCTGCCATCGCACCGCTTCCGTTGGAACCGGCTGCCTCAAAGCCGCGTGCCATCGCGCCCTGTACATACCCCTCGCGCACCGACGGGTCGCCGAGCATCGCGCCCTGATTCCGCATATTGATGAGTTTCTGCGATTCTTCATCATAGGAAATGCTGGCGATACCGACTGACTGGATCTCCATGCCACGCAGACGATTCCACTCTTCATCCAGCGTCTCCGCCATATAGCGTCCCAGTTCCCTGCCTTTGGAGGCTACAAAGGAAATCCGCACGCCATCCGCCGACATCTGGTTGATCGAGGTCTGCAGCGCTTCCAGGAACTCCGCTAAATACTGCTCATTGATGGAATCAATCTCCACCTGATCCTGATTTTTCGGAATAGCCTCCGCATAAAATTTCAGTGGATCCGTGATCTTGATGGAGTAAGTTCCATGTGCGCGCAGAAACAGCTCGGAATTATAGAATAAATCAAAATAGTTGATCGGCGTCCGTGTGCCGAACTTGATTCCCTTGATCTCCTGGAGATTAATATAGTAGACCTTCTGTGCATACGGCGTCTGTCCGCCATAACGCACACGGTTGAAGGATTCTTTCAGTGCATCGCCGAACTGTCCGTTAAACAGAGACGGCAGGGATGAATTCTGCACTGTATAATAACCCTCTTCCGCTGTATAATCAACGACCTTACCGCCGTCCACCAGCATCATAAACTGATTCGGGTACACATGGATCATAGAACCATTGGACACCGTTTCCGGTGTCCTCTTCCGGTTCTCCCCGCGGCGTGTCTGCACACCCGCTGAAAATACGGTCTGTTCCCCCATATTTTCCGGTTCAATCACTTCCAGCCACTGATCTGCCAGCCCGCCGCCGACCGCGTGTGCCGCTGCTCTGATAATTCCCATACTCACTGCCTCCTTCTCCAAATTCATAGTTTCTCTGTTTTTCTGCTTTTTCTATCTATCGGTTATCATTCCCTTTATTTTTCCCATGCCGATTCCATTTTCCCGGCGTGATCGCCCATACTGCTGCCGCGATCAGCACCATCGCCAGCATACACTGCAAAATCAGGCTGCACGCCGTCCAGTGTGCTGTGATCGCATTGTCTGGAAATACGCCAAACAGTGGCTCGAACCATTTTCTCATGTCGCCGCTTCCCGCCTGTCCGTTAATTACATTATAAAACGAGACAGCCGGATTGAAAAGAAAGAGATAGCGTAAAATGCCGGAACTTGCCATTTCCGATGCATTGAGATTAGATGCATACGAATCTGCCGCCCGGAACGCCATCCGGTATGCAAACAGATTGACCGCCATCGTTCCCGCCGTCAGCGCCACCACCGTCACATAGGAGCAGACGGTCGATACCGTCGAGCGGCGCAGCACCGATGAATAAAAGATCCCGATACTGCCCGTTAAAATTGCCACAACACCGTGGCACAGAAACAGCATCCCGATGTCACGCAGCGTAATACCCCCGTAGACAAATACGAGCGCCTGTACCGGAAGCGCCGAGACCGCCAGCACCAGCATCGTCACCAGCGAGGACGCCAGTTTTCCAAGCACCATGTCACGCGGCTCCATCGTGGTCGTCAGCATCAGTTCCAGCGTCTGGCGTTCCCGCTCGCCGCTGATACTGCTGGCAGTCAGAGCCGGCATGATGAAAAGCAGCATGATAAATTCGATCGAGGAGACGAACGTGTAGAGATCCAGAAACTGCGAATACTGGATCTCCGCCGTCGTCCTGACCTGATCCGCCACCGAATACATATTAAACAGTGCCACCGCCGCCAGGATACTGTTAAAAACAAACAGAATCGCCATCATGCGGATGCTGCGGCTTCCGACTGTCATTTCCCTCCTAAATACCGGATTCCATCTCATGTTTCAGCACCGCCCTCTCTTCTTCATGTTCTGTGATCTGCATAAACAGTGATTCCAGGCTTCCCTTCTCGCGCATAAAGCTGCTGACCATCACATCTGCATCGATAAGCTGCTGCAAAAGCAGCGCCTCATCCTGCCGATCCCCCAAAAAGCCCAGCTTGATCTCATCCCCCTGCACCGCGATCGTCTGCACGCAAGGATGGCTTTTCAGGATCGCAAGCGCCTTTTCTTTCTGGCTGAAAATCGAGATCAGAAGCGGATTGGACGAGTTGATCCGCGCAAAAATCTGATCCATGCTGCCCTGCAGAACCGTTCTTCCCTGCTCAATGATGCCGATCGAGGTACAAAGCTCTGATAATTCCGATAAAATATGGGAGCTGACGAGCAGCGTTTTTCCCTGATCGCGCAGTTCTTTCAGAATCGCCGTATACTCCACCCGGGTGCGAGGATCCAGCCCGGAAGCCGGTTCATCCAGGATCAGAAGATCCGGATCGTGGATGAGCGCCCGCGCCAGACATAGGCGCTGCTTCATACCTCTCGAAAGCCCGTCCACGAAAAAGTCCTCTTTATCTTCCAGCCGCACCTGTTCCAGAAGCGTATGGCAGCGCGTCCGCGCCTGCAGCCCCGTAATTCCGTAGCAGGATGCGAAAAATTCCATATATTCCGATACTTTCAGGTTATCATATACTCCGAAGAAATCCGGCACATAGCCGATCCGCCGCCGGAGTTCTTTTCCGTCTGAGTAAACATCCAGTCCGCCGATCTCCACCTCGCCCTCGTCGGGAACGAGAAGTCCCGCAAGAATCTTGAGCGTCGTCGTCTTGCCTGCCCCATTGGGACCCACGAATCCAAAGAGTTCCCCGTCCGCGACCTCCAGATTCAGCCCATCCAGCGCTTGAAAATTGCCATATCGTTTTCTGAGGTTTTTAATCGTCAGCATCACTCTCTCCTCCCTACGACATAGATTCTTGGAAGCTGGCTTTCCCAGCCATACTCTCCCGTCTGTTCCGGCACATATTTGACGGTCAATGTGTTCGACGGAGACAGGTACGGCGAAAGCTCCTTTGCCGAATACTCTGATTTCAGCTCAATCCGGTCATTGCGCCCGGTCTCATAGTTATAAAAATACATACTTCCGGAGAAGGATGACATATACGGATAGAGCGGATTTTCCGAAAATCGCGGTGACAGAGTCTCAAACGTAAGCTTTTCAATGACAAGGTCACTTCCCAGCGAATATTCGACCGTCGCAGCCTCCGCTGTTTCCCCGCTATACATTGTGTTGTACGCCGCCTCATAATTTCCGGCGAGCACCGTTGGATCTTCCTCAAGCGCCGAACGGTAAAGTTTTCCGTCTTTTTCACGGTTCAGCGGGATTGACTCGGTCACCATGCAAAATCCTTCCCGAAGTGTCCTCGCATCCGCCAGGAAATCTTCCTCTCCCTGGAGCTTCCGGGTTGAAAATGCCACCAGGCACGCCTCAGACGGATTGCGCCCCGCGCCGGAATCCAGATAAAAGCTCAAAAGTCTCGTCCACTCCTGCGCCTTTAAATAGTCCGGATCCTCAATCTCCGCTTTCTCATACTGATCCGCCCCGGTCACCATCTGTGCTGCCGCATACGAATAGCTGACCGGATAATCGCAGCTCTCCTTTCCATCCAGAGAAACCGTCTGCCCAGGCTCTAATCTTCCCAGCAGCACCGCTTTCCCATTGATGAGCAGAGCCGCATTCTCCAGCGGTTCCTCAAAACAGTTTTTTACCGTTCCCGACACCACGCCGTCAAAATAGGAAATATTTCCCTGAACGCCCATCGCGTCCGTTTTCTCCAGCTCACGACGCAGGGTAAACAGATTCGGTGAAAATGCGACCGTATCCCGCATTTTAATTTCGACCCGTTCCGGCTGATAAACAAAGTTTGTATGATACTCTTCCTCACCGGTAAAGCGCACCGCCGAAACCGCATCGTAATAGTAACTGCGCGTCATCGGGCGCACCTCATAGCCCGGCTTTAAGCTCACCGAATACGGCTTGTTATAAGGGCTTCGGATGTTCATATAAGTGGCTTCTTCCGCCTCTTCTCCCGAGGTATCCAGAATCGACGCATACGTCACAAACGGCTCCCGGAAGCGTGTCTTTACGCCCAGCGCATAAATAATGCCGGTAAACAAAAACGCCCCCAGTGTCACCGCCGGCAGATAATACCGGTAAATTCCCCGCTTTTTTAAGTAGAAATAGATGCCCGGACCGATCAAAAGCAGATAGACCACCACGATCACCGTATATGCCGCAACCTTCGGAAGCCGCCCCGCATTGCCGGTGTTGACCAGCCCCTGTACGCTGAAATACGAGCCCGAATAACCGTAGTAATCCTCCTGTGCCAGCTCGTCCACGGTATCACTTCCCAGCACCAGCGTATACAGCTTTTCAAATGAGGATGGATTGGCCAGACACAAATCGCTGATCGCATCCATCGAAAAGGCAGCTGCCACGATCCGCCCCTGTTTGCAGTTCGTATGGGATAACAGCGGGAACACTTCCCCCGCCAGCAGAGTGCTGCCGTTCTTCAGGTTCACATCGACGCATTCTGCCTGGATCTCCCCCGTCTGCTCGCCCGGTGCCGTCTCCCCGCCCAGACTGACCGGAACGATTACCGCATCCAGATACGGCGGCTCCAGCACCTTCTCTGCAAACCTGCCATAATTTCTCGCACAATCCACACCGCCGCCAAAGAGGATCGTACCGCCGTCTTCCACCCAGCGCCGCAGCGCCTCATACTGGACATCGCTGAGCGAATCCAGGTCAAATCCAGACACAATTACCAGATCCAGCGGATCGTAACCCAGCCGGTTATCCGGCGCCTGCTCGGCATCCAGAAAAACCGCCCGCGTCCGAAGCGTCCCATACCGGATGCCCGCGCCGTCTAAATAAGAAAGTGCCTCCGGCGTATCCGTCAAAATTCCGATATAGCTCTCCGCAACGTCCTCCTCAGAACCAAGTTTCAGACGTTTCCGGATGACCGTTTTCCCGTTTACATCCTGTACCGATACAAACATCTGATCTGCCCGCACACCCAGCGGGATATAATATTCTTGTTCAAACTTCTCCCCCGCTGCCAACGATACCGGATAAGAATACTGGTACGCCTCCAGACTGGACTGTGCGGTCAGAAACTCCAGCGTTCCCTCAAACGGCGCTGTATCATTATTCAGAAGGACCGTTACCCGAAGGTAACGGTCACTCTTTGCCGTATTGTCAAATCCATAGGAAACATCCATCGACAGCGGCGCATCTGCTTCCTTCTGTGAGGCATATGCGTACCCTGCAGGAAGGCAGAATAGTGCCATCCATCCGATCAATATCGCAAAAAAGAACTGTATTCCCCTCTTTTTCTGCATCCTTTCTCTCCCTATCTGTAACTGTTCACGCATACGTGCCCAGTAACGGAATTTGCCGTGGCTTCGCATTTAAATACGGCAAATTCCTGCTGCCACCATGTTTTCTTACGGCACTTTCGGTTCCAAAAGTGCCTACCTGTGAACAGTAACCAAAAATCCATTAAAATGTCTATCAGATTCTTTCCCACACTCGCCTTTACGGCGTCTGGAAATTTTCCCTGTTGATGTCAAAATTCGTCCGCAGGCGCACCGTAAAGACCGTTCCATTCAGATCGCTCGTTACCTGAATCGTGCCGCCGTGCATATCGACGATATTTTTGGCGATCGCCAGACCTAACCCTGTGCCGCCCGTGTTGGTCGATCGCGACTGTTCCACGCGGTAGAATTTATTAAATAAGAGAGGCAGCTCGTCTGCCGGAATCACGTAACCGTAGTTCGTCACCGAGACGGTCACGACCTCTTCCTCCGCATGAATCTGCACCAGCACCCGTTTTCCGTCCGCACCGTACTTGATCGCGTTATTGATCAGGTTGTCAAAAAGGCGCGCCAGAAGATTTCCGTCTGCCGTGATAACCTTGCCCGGGACATTGCTCTGCAGCTCGTAGGAGAGGTTTTTGTCCTTGAAGCTCGGATAAAATTCCTCCAACAGCTGGCTGAGCAGTTTGACGATGTCCACCTTCGACACGTGCATTGCCACTTTTCCATAATTCATTTTGGTAAAACCAAACAAATCTTCGATCAGTTTTTCCAGACGTTTCGATTTTGCATAGGCAATATCAATATATTTTTTCTGCATTTCTGCAGGAATCTCCACCTTGCCGGACAGAAGTTCAAGATAGCCGATGATCGAGGTCAGCGGTGTCCGCAGATCGTGTGCCACATTGGTAATCAGCTCGTTCTTCGTGCGCTCCGCCTCGCGCTCCTTGTCCATCAGATTCCGGATATCCCCGACCATCTTATTTAAATTGACCGCCATCGCCGTAAACTCGTCGTCGCCCCGCACCTCGATCGTCGTATTCAAATCGCCCTCGGAAATATTCTGAATCGCGGACGAGATCCGGCTGATATAGCGCATGGACCGCTCCTGGAGGGCAAAAAAAGTGACTGAGAAGATCGCGATGCCCGACAGAAGATAGACAAATGCCATCAGTGTCTCTGTCTCCGTCAGGCGCAGGAAAAAAGAATCCCGGTACCGCGTCTCCCGCAGATAGCTGCTGATCATCGAAACATTGGCAATCAGAAACACCTCCACCAGGCATGCCACCACGGTGCTGTAAACGATGTTCATGACCATCCGTGTCCGGAATCGGCGACTCATATCTTTTTTATTTTTCAATTTTGTATCCTACCCCCCAGACCGTTGTAATGATCTTGTTCTGTCGGGTGTCCTCCTTCATCTTGCCGCGAAGCCGTCTGATATGTACCATAACCGTGTTATTTGCCTCGTAGACTTTCTCATTCCACACCTTCTCAAAGATTTCATCGGTGCTGAAGACCCGCCCCGGATTGGATGCCAGCAGATACAGAATGTCAAATTCGATCGGCGTCAGCTTGATCTCCTCGCCGTACACCATCACTTTATGATTATCTTTGTTGATCGTGAGTCCTTTGATCGAGATCTCATTTTTAACCTGATTTCCTGCACCGCTCTGCGGATTTAACTGCGTATAGCGGCGAAGCTGTGATTTGACGCGCGCCGTCAGCTCCAGCGGGTTAAATGGTTTCGTCACGTAATCATCCGCGCCGGTTCCCAGTCCCAGAATCTTATCCAGATCCGCTGAGCGCGCGCTCAGCATGATGATCGGGATATTGTTCGTCTCCCGGATCTTGCGGCACATCTCCAGACCATCCATCCCCGGCATCATGATATCGAGAAGCACCAGATGAATCGTCTCCTTCTCCAGAATCTCCAATCCCTCTAACGCATTGGATGCTTTATATACTTTATAACCATCACTGACCAGATAAATCTCCACCAGATCGGCAATCTCTTTCTCATCATCCACCACCAGAACGTGTATTTCAGACATAAAAAAACCTCCCTCATATGTAATGCAGGTTCCCGGTATCTCTATGCGAAACACCAGACGAATATACCTGTTTCCAGTTTACCATATGGGGAGGATTTATGCTTTAAAAATTTATTACATTTTTGGAGAATTTTGCTTATCTGCGAACTGCAATTTCTTTATTGTTCCAGCGGAATAAACACCCTCATCGCCGCCGGGTCCTGCTTTTTTCCAGCTTCCTTCGCCGCCTGCACTGCCTCCGCACAGAAGGTATCCTGCGCGCAGACCGGCTCTTTGCCACGGCGGTTGCGTTTAGCGTAGGTTCCGTCCGGTCTCAGGTACTGCGCCTTGACATTGTCGGCAAGCTGTACCTCTAAGATGTGACAGATGCGTGCTTTCAGCTTCTCATCCTCAACCGGGAAGAGAATCTCCACACGACGGTCGAGGTTTCGCGGCATCCAGTCGGCACTTCCCATGAAAATCTGCGGTTCACCGTCGTTCTCGAAGTAGAAAATACGGCTGTGCTCAAGGAAATTTCCAACGATCGAGCAGACCGTTATATTCTCGCTTAATCCCGGAATCCCGGCGCGCAGACAGCAGATGCCGCGAACGATGAGCTGTATTTTTACCCCCGCATTGGACGCCTCGTAAAGACTCGCAATGATCTCACGGTCGCACAGGGAGTTCATCTTTGCCACGATCCGCGCTGGAATACCTTCGCGGGCGTTGCGCGTTTCCCGCTGGATCAGGCGCAGAAAACGTCCGCGCAGCCACAGCGGCGCCAGCGACAGCTTGTTCCAGCCAAGCGGCTCCGAATAACCCGACAGCATGTTAAAGACTGCAGTCGCATCCTCACCGATCAGCGGATCACAGGTTAAAAGACCGCAGTCGGTGTAGAGTTTTGCCGTCGAATCGTTGTAATTTCCAGTTCCCAGATGGACGTAGCGGCGGATGCCTCTTCCTCGCGGCGCACCACCAGCGTGATCTTACTGTGTGTTTTCAGCCCAGCAGACCGTAGATAACGTGGCAGCGGCTTTTTCCAGCATCTTCGCCCAGAGAATATTGTTTTCCTCGTCAAAACGGGCTTTCAGCTCAACCAGAACCGACACCTGTTTTCCATTGTCCGCCGCTTCGGCGAGCGCCGCGATAATCGGGGAGTTACCGCTGACACGGTAGAGTGTCTGCTTGATCGCCAGCACCTCCGGGTCGCGGGCAGCTTTCTTGATAAAATTGACGACCGGCTCAAAGGTCTCAAACGGGTGGGTCAGCAATATATCGCCTTTGCGGATATTAGCAAAAATATCATCCTCATTCATCAGCGCCGGAACCGGCTGCGGCGTGTACGGCGGTGTCTTAAATTCGTCAAAGCCCGGCAGACCGAACACCTTCATGAGAACGGTCAGATCAAGCGGTCCGTCAATCTCATAGATCGCGTGCCCGCCGACGTGCAGCTCCTTTTTGAGGATGTCTAAGAGGCGCTTGTCCGCCTTTTTCTCGATATCCAGGCGGATGACCTCGCCCCACTGGCGTTTCTTGAGCTTCTGCTCGATCTCCTTGAGCAGATCCTCCGCCTCATCCTCGTCGATGCTCAGATCGGCATTTCGCATGACACGGAACGGATGACAGCTGATAATATCATAATTTAAGAACAATTTGTCGATGTTCCGCTCGATGACTTCTTCCAGATAAATGATAGATTTGCCCTCCTGGCACGGCAGCTCCACCACGCGTGGAAGCCCGCCCGGCACGCAGACCATCGCAAATTCCAGCTCGCCGTCTCCCTTTTTCTTGCGAACCAGCGCGGCGATATTTAACGATTTATTGTGAATAAGCGGGAACGGGCGGGAGGAATCAACCGCCATCGGCGTGAGGACCGGGTAGACCGATTCCTCAAAATACCGATCAACGTACACCGCTTCTTCCTTCGTAAGCTTCTCATGCTCGGTGACCACGCGCAGACCGTGCTGTTTTAAGAGCGGCAGGAGCATCCGGTTGTAGGTCCGGTACTGATTCTCGACCAGCTCATGCGTTTTTCCATCGATCGCATCCAGCTGTTCCTGTGCCGTCATACCCGCAATATCCCGCTTCGTATAATTGGCGTGAACCATGTCCTTGAGGGATGCCACGCGGACCATGAAAAACTCATCCAGGTTCGACGCGTGATGCTTAAAAATTTCAGGCGTTCAAACAGTGGGGTCGTCTTATCGCGCGCCTCACCCAGAATCCGGTAGTTAAATTCCAGCCAGCTCAGTTCACGGTTTACATAATTTTCAGGTTCTCCGTATTTCAACACTGCATCCGACATCCTTATACCCCTCTTTTCTGCCTGAGTACAGGCCGTATTCCAAAGACTTCCTCAAAGAAATCTGCCTTCTGGTCAAATGAATACTGCTCCAGCACGATACTCTCCGGACAGTCCGTCGTAATCACCAGACTGCCGTTCCGCACAGCGATGCGGCTGTCGCTCAGCTTCTGGCGGTGGCTGCGGTCCATCGAATTGGCCAGACGCAAAATTGCCGTCAGCTTCGCAATCAGGATCGTCAGCTCTCTCCGGGAGGTTCCAAGCCCCGCATACTGGGACAGATCCGACTCCAGGATGACCTCATCGTAGGCATATTCCTGAATGTTGTAGCGCACGATATTGGCTACAACCTCGCGCTCCAGATGGGAAATTCCGATGATCTCCGTATCCATGATAATCTGGTACGAGCTTTCCGAACCGCGCGTGATGCTGACAAACTTGCCGCAGTCATGCAGTGTCGCTGCGATCTTTAAAAGCAGGCGTTCCCGCGCTCCCAGACCATGGTATTTTTTCGTTGCATCAAAGATCATCTCCGCCGACCGCTCTACCTCGCGCACATGTGCGCCGTGGCAGCGGTAGCGCTTCGCCATCTGGCGCGCCGTTGAGAGGATATCTGCCTCAAAATCATGATGAAAGCGGACCAGACGGTTTTCCTGTGCGTACTCTGCCGCGATACCATCACAGAGTGTCGTCCCCGGTGCCCAGATATAGGAAGCACCCGTCATGTCTAATACCTTCCGGTAGAGAATCGCACTTGGAATCAGTACTTCTGCGTAATCCTGCGGCAGCTCATAGCGCTCCTGAATCTCCTCCGAGGACATTCCAATCAGCTTCTCGCAGAACACGCCAAATTCCTTTGCCGTGAACCGCGCCCCGCCTTTTTCATGCATGCCGCGGCTGATCATATAGTTCATTGTCTCGCCGGTCGCAATCAGCGTCTCGATCTGATGCTCTTTTAAAAATATCTTCCGGAATGTGTATAATTCATTTTCTACCAGCTCGTCGATGATCGCCGGGATCTTCCGGTAATCGACGCGCCAGTGTGCTGACATTTCGCTTAAACGCAGCACGCCGAGCAGAAGGTTCTGCGTCGATACCAGTACCTCCTCATCAAAGAGGGAGATCTGGGTGCTTCCGAATCCGACATCCATCAGCGCCGCGCCATTTTTCACGGTGCGCTGGAATTCTTCCTCCCTGGCTGCAACAGCTTTATAACTCTTAAAACGCAGCTCCGAGTTGTTCATCGTGCGGACCCGGAGTCCGGTACGCACCAGAATCCGGTCCAGTACCATCTGGCTGTTCCGCGCCTCCCGAAGCGCACTGCTCGCAAATGCCCGGTAATCCGATACCCGGTATGTTTTCATCACTTCCCGGAACTTATTCAGGACCTCGCACATTTCCTCCACGATCTCGTGGCTCAAACGTCCGTCATTGTACGTGTCTTTGCCAAGCGCCAGCGCATGGCGCACATGATCGATCTCGCGGATTCCGGCGGAAGCAGAAATCTCGAAAATTCCCAGCTCCAGTTCGAAGGAACCCACATCAATAGCGGCAAAGGTTTTAACGGTCATATTACTTGATCTCTCCTTTCAGCTTGCTGCGTAAATTTGCAATAAACTGGGTGGCAGTACGTCCGGACAGCCCGCCGTGGCTTAACTCCCACTTGTTGGCTTCCAGAAGCAGATCTGCCTCCGGCATATGGATGTGGTATTTGTCTGCCAGCACGCGAACGATGTTCTGGAATTCTTTCTTGTCCGGTGAGCCGTAGTAGATCGTGACGCCAAAACGCGCAACCAGGGACAGTTTTTCCTGCACCGTATCGTTGGAGTGCAGATCGTCGTCCAGCTCGCGCTTATCACTGAATTTTTCGCGGATTAAGTGGCGGCGGTTCGATGTCGCATAGATCAGGACATTCTGCGGCTTGATGCCGAGACCGCCTTCAATGATTGCTTTCAGATATTTATATTCCAGCTCATATTCCTCAAAGGAAAGGTCGTCCATATAAATGATAAATTTATAGTTGCGGTCTTTGATCTGCTCCAGGACGTCTGACAGTCCGCGGAACTGGTGCTTATACACCTCGATCATGCGGAGTCCGCGGTCATAATACTGATTTAAGATCGCCTTGATACTGGATGATTTACCGGTACCGCTGTCACCGAAAAGCAGGCAGTTGTTTGCCGCGCGCCCCTCGATAAATGCCTCGGTATTCTCAATCAGCTTGGCTTTCTGCAGCTCATAGCCTACCAGATCGCTCAGCTCGATATGTTCCACGCGCGTGATCGGCTCGATATCGACCTGTTTTGCCTCGTCATCCATGATAATATGGAATGCTTTGTTAAGGCCAAACTTGCCAACACCAAATTCTTTATAAAATTCGGTCACGATATCCTGAAATTCCTGATCACTCTCCGCATTCTCCAGGGAAACCGATAATTCAACGATCCGATCGCGGATGCGGTGGTTGAACGCCTTGCTGTTTTCCAGCGCATTTTCGTAATGCTTCATCTCCGACCAGATGCCGTTCTCAGTCTCGTCCAGACGGGCAATATCCAAGGAAAAAAGCTCTCTGACCTGTGCAAAATCGTGGCGTGCAAGCTCGCTCAAGCTGCCGCCGACCGGTCCGATGATCTCACAGGATGTGCTGTAGGCATTTTCATTGTTTGCCATGCAGAACGCCAGGAAACAATGCCACAGGTTTCCGCGGAATCCATAGGTCACTGCCAGATCGATGAGCTGACTCGCGCATGCATATGCATCCGGGCGTGCCTCGCCTTCTTCTGGTTTTAAGAGGCTGCACATGTCGTCAAATAACTGCTGATACCGCAGGTTGCGATATAAAATCATCGTATTTTTTCTTTTTTCTTCCATCATTCTGCCTTTCCGGTTACCATCACATGCTTTACGGCACTTTCAGTGTCAAAAATGCCTGCCCGTGGACAGCAACCCATTCTGTCTTGTCCTAAGCTAAAGAGACTAGTAATTTCCTAATATTTTTACATTTTTCGCTTCGCGCATGATTCCGTACAGTGCATTCTGCACACCGGCATCCTCCAGGTTTCCCTCGATGTCCACGAAGAAGCGGTACTGCCAACTCTCCTCCGGGATCGGCCGGGACTCGATCATACGCATATTGACGTCATTGAAAATAAAATTGCCGAGCATGCTGTACAGCGTACCGCTGCGGTGCGGCAGCTCGAAACAGAGGCTGATTTTCTCTGCGCCCGCCTGATAGACGCGATCCTTCGCCAAAATCAGGAAACGGGTCGTATTGTCCGGACAGTTGTTGATCGGACCTGCCAGCTTTTTGAGCCTGTAAATCTCACCTGCCACCTCACCTGCGACTGCCGCCTGTGACGGATCTTTCTCATCGCGTACCTTCTGTGCCGCCACAGCATTATTTTCCATGCTGAGCTGCTGCCAGTCGTGCTGGTTTAAGAAGTCGCTGCTCTGCATCAACGCCTGCGGATGGGCAAAAACACGCTTCACATCGGAAAGTTCCGCGTCCGGTGTGCCAAGCAGGTAGTGATGTACCGGCAGAAATGTCTCCGCCACGATCACATTGTCGTATTTTAAAAGCAGATCATAGTTGTCCGTCACGGCACCGGCGGAAGAATTTTCAATCGGAAGCACCGCAAAATCAGCTTTTCCCTCCTGAATCTCCACCATCATATCCTCAAACCGGCGTACATGATGGATATCCGCGTCTTTTCCAAAGAACTGCAGCGCCGCCGCATGACCGTAAGCGCCCTCTAATCCCTGGAACACCACGCGTTTTCCGGCGGTTTCAAGCTTCTCCACCTTATGGAAGCCCAGATCCGGACCGCCGACGCGCCCTGCGATCGTCTGATACTGATACCGGCGGCTCAGCGTCATCATCTGCAAAAACAGCTCGGCAACCGCCTGCTTGTTAAACTCGCCCTCTGCCATCGCCTGAACTGACTCGATCTTCTGTTTCTCACGCTCGGCGTCGTAAACCGCCTTTCCGGTCGCGATCTTATACTCTGCCACCTCGCTGCAAAGGCGCATTCTCTCCTCAAATAACTTTTCTATCTGGGTGTCAATCTGGTCCAGACGCCCTCTTATCTCCAGCAAATCCATCTCTTAGCTGTTCTCCTTTTCCATCTCTGAAAGCATCCCTGCGATCTTTTCTCTCGTATATGCGCCGACAAACTTCCGGTTCTCCGGATCCAGCTCTTTCACGATGAACGGCTCGCCGAACTCAATCACGACATGGCTCGGACAAATAAGCGGAATATGCTTCTCAAAGACCTCCGCTGTTCCCTTGATCGCCACTGGAACAACCGGACAGCCAGATTTCTCTGCAATCTTCAAGCTTCCCTCTTTAAATGGAAGCAGATCTGAAAGCTGTTCATTTTTATTGCGGGTTCCCTCCGGAAAAATCCAGACAGAAACGCCGCGGCGCACCTTCTCGATCCCCGCCAGAATCATTTTTAAACCTTCTTTTATATTATTCCGATCTAAAAACAGACAGTTGACATTGAGCATCCATTTTGACAAGAGCGGAATCTTCTCCATCTCTTTCTTTGCCACAAATCCCATCAGTCCCGGAACCGTCGTATAGCCAACCAGGATATCAAAATAGCTCCGGTGGTTTCCCACATAGAGCACCGGGCGATCCTGCGGAATATTTTCATATCCGCGCACCTCTACCGTCACACCTGCCATTTTGAGCAGTTTTTCAAAAATATTACGCACCATCTGGGTGCTTTCTTCCTCCACTGCGACCGGATCTACCTGTCCCTGTTTATCCATACGGTGCAATGTGCCGATGGAACCAACAAGGAAGCTGACGATCGTTCCTACTATCTTTATCGCGCGAAACATACTGATACCTCTCTTTTCTCTTGTATCTGTCCGAAACCGTCTGGTTTTTATCCTGCTATTTTCATTTCCAGACAGACTGCTTTACTGTCTCATTATATAGAAAGAAGCAGGGTTTTACAAGACTTTCCTTGTAAGACATCCTGCCTCTGCTACTGTTCACGCATACGTGCCCAGTATCGGAATTTGCCGTGGCTTCGCATTTAAATACGGCAAATTCCTGCTGCCACCACGTTTTCTTACGGCACTTTCGGTTCCCAAAGTGCCTACCTGTGAACAGTAACCTGCCTCTCTATTTTTTATGGATTCACAATCTCCGTCTTTCCGCTGATCAGCGCTTCCACCTCGATTCCACCTATCTCGCACAAGATTCCCTCATAGCTTTCCAGTGTATCGCTGTAATACACGCTGTAGATAGACACATCCTCAGAAATCTCTCCATCCAGATAGTTTTCCAGCGGATTTTCTCCCAGATCCCGGAAAGAACCACCCAGATCCATCATCAGCTCCCAGCTTTCCGGATGAATGTCCTGTTCATCCAAATCATGTAGATACATCCAGAGCGCCATGCATAGAATCCTCGCCTCGGCTTTCGCCCGCACTTCCTTCGCTTTCTGTACCTGTCCGGACATGATCGGGATCGAAACTGCAACGAGAATCGCCACAATCCCGGTCACGATCAGCAGCTCTGCCAGCGTAAAGCCTGACCGTGCCCTAGCGGAACTGGTTCTTTTCTCTGTCATAGGTATATCCCACCGCCTGCAGCTTCTTCTCAAGCTCCGACCGTTCTGTATCAAACGCACTGCATAATTCATCTAAATCCGGGTAAAAATCTCTGAGCTGTGTGTTCACAAAACTCAGGCACATAATCGGATCGTTCGGTATTTTTCCTGCCATCTTTTTCCCTTTCTGTCCTTTTATTCATACTCAAACGTAACCGTCACATAGTAACCGCGGTCATTTTCCTCGATCGCCTTTACCACGCCGTGATCGGCGGGAATCCGGTCATTCAGCTTAAAAAGCCCCGACATCGCCACCGCCGGTTCAATCATATAATTGACATTAAACGGCGTCACCGACTCCGTCACCTCTACTGTCTGTCCGACTTCTACCAGTCCCGGACGTTCCATTTTAAATACAACATCTCTTGTCACGCCGTTTTTCCTCTTCTTTCTGGTCTGATCCCCAATTCTGGCTGCCGGCATATCCTCACGCCGTGCCTCTGATTTCAAATTTTTTTTACACGAACCATAACCGCCAGCTTACCAGTTTTCTAGTATACGGCACTTTTTTCCTTTTATCAACTGCGCCCACATAACCTACCGTTCGTTTTTTTCACGCGCCATCCGCCGCAGCTGCCGAAATCCAAGCCATGCCAGTAAAAGCAGCAGCAGACTTACACTGATCGTCAGTCCGTAGTGAATCCACCGTCTCCAGAACGGAAGCGGGAGGTTTTCCACCGGCGCAGTCTCTGTTTCCACCAGAGTTCCCGGATCCACTTCTATTTCTGTCATCTCTTCCACATCCAGTTCCGCTTTTTCATACTCCATCCGCCTCCGGTAACGCTCATATTCCGGAAGTCTGACCGTTCCCCCGTACACTGCCCGGCAATCCCATACGCGGCGTTTTGCCTGTACCGCCGCATTGCGGCACCAGATGCCAGCCTCATCCTGATAAGCATCTCCCTCCCAGCTTGCCGACTCAATCTGCACCTCATCCTCCGATAGCCCTGCACTTGCAAGCAGGTCTTCCCTGCACGCCTCCAACGGCGGCACTTTTTCATCATGCATCACGGCAGTTCCACCCAGCCGGTATGTGTCCGCCCCGTATTCGTGAAATACGACCGAAATCTCAAATCCATCCTGCCAGTGTTCGTTCTCATAAGAGGTTCTTTTCAGATCCAACATAACCGATACGGTCTTCCGGCTCTCCCGATCCTCCACCTCCATCGGCGCTCTCGCCGGGATCTCCTGTTCCCGCGTCACGGATGGATAGACCATCTCCCCCGAAACCTCCCGCGTTCTGCCGCGCACCGGCACCGCCTCTATCTCTGTCCCCACAAGCCGGTAGGTAATTTCCCCCTCTTCCAGATATTCTTCCGGCGCTTCTGGTATCTCAACCTCTTTCAAATAGGAAGAAGAATAACGGATCCGCCGTTCTCCCGCCTTATCTTCCTGTGCGTAAGCCTGTCCGCCGGTGCCCTGCAGGCACAGCAGCACAAACGTCAGCACTGCCAGCCTCCCGCCATATCTTCTGTCTTCTCTTTTCCCCATACATTCTCCCTTTCTGCCATTCCCCGGCAAATGTCTCCTGCCAGCCGAACCGCATTCTTTCGTAAGCACGTTCTAAATTTCCGTACTCCTCTCTCAACCTTCTCCATCCTTTCTAAAATTGTTATTGTTCACGCATACGTGCCCCGTAACGGAATTTGCCGTGGCTTCGCATTAAATGAACCGTAACCTGAAATTTTCTGTGCTGAGTTTAAATCAGCATAAAATACCGCATCACACACAAATATCATTCAAGATATAAGATGCCATGTTTTCTAAATGCCGATATGATGTTACTGTTCACGCATATGTGCCCAGTAACGGAATTTGCCGTGGCTTCGCATTTAAATACGGCAAATTCCTGCTGCCACCACGTTTTCTTACGGCACTTTCGGTTCCAAAAGTGCCTACCTGTGAACAGTAACGATATGATACTTATATTCAGCACTGCTCAATCATATGACTGCTATTTTTTTGTTTCATAGGACGCAGTTTCCCCTGAAACAAAAAATGCATTATGAAATTTCATAAATACCCGGATATTTCTGTGAATCACAGATGCCCTCTTTGCGGGCAGAATCATCGAATGCCGTCCGGAACCGGACTTTGAACTGCATCGTACCTTTATTATAGTCTGCCCTATCTCAAAATACAATTTATAAATCGCTCTCGCGGCATTTTCTACAAAAACACCTTTTTATCCAGCATTTACTTATAAGTGTTATATAAAAAATCGAATACGAGTTTCTTTTTGGTACGGCAAAATGACTTGACTGAACAGCAGATTTTAGGTATACTTGCATATAGGTACATTTTACAAAATAAGAGCGGAGGAAATTAAACTATGAAGTGTCTTATCATTGACAAAGTATACGCTGGTATTGCTGAAGAACTCAGCAAATACATGGAAGTTAAAACTGCAGAGAATCTGCCGTCCACCAAGGATCAGTTATTAGCTGAAATCGGTGACGTAGACGTTCTGATCATGCGTGTAGATCCGAAGATCGATCAGGAGATCATCGACGCTGCTAAGAACCTGAAGGTTATCGGCGTTTGCTCCGTTGGTCTAAACCACATTGATATGGACTATGCAAAATCCAAAGGAATCCAGATCTTCAACGCACCGGGCTTAAACGCTAACGCAGTTGCAGAGCTGACCATTTCCAAGATGTTAGATATCTCCCGTGGTACTTTCACAGCTAACTACGATGTAAAAGTAAAACACGAGTGGAACAAATATAAATTCGAAGGTCGTGAGCTTCGCGGCAAGACTCTGGGTGTTATGGGCTTCGGTCGTATCGGTAAGAGAGTCGGCGAACTTGGTCGTGCATTTGGTATGACTGTCGTTGCTTACGATCCATTCCTGAAACCGGAAGATTTCGAGAAAGAGCATGCAACTGGCATGTCCGTAGACGAGATGTTAAAGGTAGCTGATTTCGTATCTATCCACGTACCGCTGACACCAGAGACAAAGGATCTGTTCAACGCTAAGTCCATCGCTGAGATGAAGGATGATGCAGTTGTTCTGAACATGAGCCGTGGTGGTATCGTAAACGAGAAAGACATGTACGAGGCTCTGAAAGCTGGCAAGATCGGCGGCTACGCAGCAGACGTTATGGAGAACGAGCTGGCTGGCAGCGGTCTGACAGGTGATGATACATTCGCAAGCCCGCTGTTCGAGTGCGACAACTTCATCGTTTCCCCGCACATCGGCGCTCAGTCCGTAGATGCTTCCAGAGACATCGGACTTCACATCATTTCCAAGGTAAAAGAGGCTCTTTCCCTGTAATCAGGAAACCAGTCTTATACTCATATAGGAAATCCTGCGGAAATCGTTCTGCAGAAACTGCATAAAGACAGGAACCGGATGATACTCTCGCCGGTTCCTGTTTTTTTGTTTCATAGGAAACTACTGGAATACCACTGGTTCCTCCAGCAGTTCCGTCCGCAGCACAATATACGGATACGACGGCTCTTCCCCGGTCGGCTCGCTTCTCTCCGGTCCTTTTAACTCGGTCTTGACGATGATCGAATTGTCCGTCAGGTACAACTCCGGAACCGTAATGCTGTAGCCGCCGGTCTCCTGCTTGCCGTACCCGGCAGCTATGTAGAGGTCATTTCCGCTTGTGTAAGTCAGGCGGAAGGAATCGTTCTTCTTTTCTTCTATGATCTGCGACAGCTCCTGCGGCGTCTCATCGGGACCTATGACGGCAAATTCCAGATCCCGCAATTTTTCTGCCTGTTTTTCACCGCCGCATGCAACCGCATAGACCCCCGCCAGAAAGATTCCCATCACAGCCATAAGGCTTAGAAGCCATTTTTTCCTGCTTTTCTTACTTTTCATCAAATAAAAAACCTCCCGCTCCCCTGCACGCAGCCACGCGGCAAAATGCTTTGATTTACTGCATTTTATGAAGCGGAAGGTTGTGATATTCTATCTTTTTTCCTTTTTCCCTGGCATACGCCAGCAGCCGGTCGTTCGCCGCCGCCCAGCCCCCATACTGCCTGCGGCACGCAATCACGCACTGGCACGCATCCAGACATTCTCTGGCTTCTTGTTCCTTTTCCTCTGATATTTCTTCAAATGCGGGGACTGCAATCAATCTGGACGCCAATGTACAAGCCGCCGGATAATCTAAGTCGGCTTCCGATACGATCCCTGCCGCAAACGTGGTTCCAGCTCTCTGAAGCTGCCAGAAGACAGCGCGCCCGCTTCCTCCTCCTGCCAGCACAAACACCTCTGGTGCCCCCTCCGGACGTGGAAGCTCCATACTGCCGCCTGTCTGACGGAAGCGCCCTTCCTCGACCTGGAACAGCTCGGAAAGATGTTCCGGAGTCAGCATCTCTTCCGGGCGTCCAAACCGGCTTTCCTGCCCCGGGCTGACGCACAGCACCCAGTCAGAGACGCGCTCCGCCAGATCAAGTTCATGAATGGATAAAATGACTGCCACCTTCTTGCGGCGCGCCAGCTCCTGCAAGACCGACATAAATTCCAGCTTATAACGGATATCCAGATAGGAAGTCGGCTCATCGAGAAGCAGCAGTTCCGGCTCCTGACAGAGCGCCCGCGCCAGCATCACCCGCTGCCGCTGACCATCGCTGAGCGTCTGGAAGTCCCGCTCCCGAAGCTCTGATACCTGCACTGCCTCCATCGCCTCATCAACTGCCTTCCAGTCCTCCTCCGAGAGGACACCAAACCGCCCCGTGTACGGATAACGCCCGGCTGCCACAACATCCCGGCAGGTCATCCACTCTGCATGGATCTTTTCCGTAAACATGACCGCCATCCGCCGTGCGCGCTCCGTTCCCTTCATTCCCAGAAGGTCCGCGCCGTCTAGGTAAACCGCGCCTCCCATAGGGGGAAGCTGCGCGGCGACACTCTTTAAAATGGTCGATTTTCCGGCTCCATTCGGTCCGACTAAAGTCAGGATCTCACCCTTCCTTATCCCGATCCGGACTGGATTTAAGATCTGTTTTCCACCGTATCCAACCTGTAAGTCCTCTGTATAAAAGTAGATCTTCTCCTCAGTTTCTGGATTCATGGTATTTTCTCCTCTGCTTCTCTATGCTTCAGGTGCTCTTTCGATGTTTCCGCATCATCACAAAAATCACGACCGGCGCACCGAAGACAGCTGTTACCGTGCTGATGCTCAATTCCGTCGGGGCAAAGACCGTCCGCGCCAGCCAGTCGCTGATCAGGCAGAACACGCTTCCGCCCAGGAAACAGCCCGGAATCAGCACCAGCGGTCTTGTATCGGCAAACAGCCAGCGGATCAGATGCGGAACCGCGATTCCAACAAAGGAAACCGGACCGGCAAATGCCGCTACGCAGCCAGATAATATGCTGGACAAAATCACCATAAAGAAACGCAGTTGTGCAACACTGACTCCCATGCTTTTCGCATACGTCTCCCCCATCTGGTATGCGCCGATCGGCTTGGATAACAGAAACACCGCTGCCGCTGAGACAAAGGTCACGCCCGCCATGACTGCCACATTTTCCCAGGTCATACCAGAAAAACTTCCGCGCGACCAGTTATGCAGGTTGACAATATCCGCATCGCTGGCGAAGGTCACAACAAAATCCGTGATTGCCGAGCAAATATAGCCGATCATCACGCCCCCGACGATCAGCATCGCCATCTGTTCCATTTTCCGCGCGACCAGGAGCACAAACAGCATAGAGAGAAGCGCTCCGGCAAATGCCGCTGCCACCAGCATCCCCGAATTGATCGTAATATTCCATTCCAGAAATCCGACCATCACAAGTGCTACCAAAAGCTTTGAACCAGAAGAAATTCCCAGCACAAAGGGACCCGCGATCGGATTGTGGAAAAATGTCTGTAACAGATACCCTGACAGTGCCAGCGCCCCGCCAAGGATCAGCGCCGCCAGCGCGCGCGGCAGACGGATCTCCCAGATGATCGTCCATGCCATTCCACGCAGCTTAGGCTCCCGCAATTCCTCTAAAAATTCCATGAGTGGAACCGATACACTGCCCGAGCAGGCGCTCCAGATAAGCGACAGGAGCAGCAGCACAATCAGAAGCAGAAATGCGGCTGCGATCCGCACCTGTCTGCCTGCCTGCGTCAGGTTTCTTTGTCCTTTTTCCTGTTTTTGTCTGTTTGCTTCTGATACTGAACGCATCGTTTCTCCTATCTATCTTTATTATACTTTCCTTCCTCACGACTGCAATTTATACAGATATGTCCCATCTTCCTGGCTTCCGCTGAAAATCGCATGGATATCTTCCAGCATCGCTCCAACTGACATAGATTCCTGATAGAGATTCTTCGTCGTACACCAGACATTTCCCGCCTGTACCGCCTTGAAATCCTTGAGAACCGACGCTTTTGCCAAAAGCTCCGAAATTGAGTGAACCTCCCCGTCGATTGTGCTGTTATAAATCAGATAATCGGATTCTTTCGCGGCTGCATAAAATTCTTCCATCTGCATATTGACGGTCGAAGACCGCTTTCCGTCATCCCCCAGATGACCGAATATGTATCTGCCGCCCGCTAATTCTATCATTTTCGGTATATAATCAGAGGAACGGCGCACGTTCACGCTGCCCTGGTTCGTAATATAGAAAAATGCCGCCGACGGCTTTTCCGCCTGTGCCGTCTGTTCTGTTTTTACGCTCCCGCCTGCGTTCTCCACATCCGAACCTTCTTCTGTAACTCGCTGCAAAGCCGCTTCCTGCTTTGCAAATGCCGCTTCCGCCTCTTTTTCTTTTCCGGTCAGCACTCCATACAGGCGGATCCATTCCGTCCGTCCCAGCGGATGTGCTTCGTAGCTGGAATGATCCACAATCACCGGGATTCCGAAGCTTTCCAGCTTTTCTTTTACCTCCGGCGAATGGAGAATCATCGTATTTTCTATTGCCAGACCGCAGCCCTCCGAGACGATCCGCTCATAATCCGGTTCGCTGTACTTGCCTGCGTAGAGAATTGACCCATTCTCCATCGCCTCCTTTGCCTCCGGGATGTACCAGCCCGACGCATCGGTTCCCGAAAACCGGATATCCGGGAGCGCTCCCAGCATCCGGAACATATCCATGGTCGCGGTCGCTACCAGATAAATCTGTTTGACCGGGCGCTTAAGCACCTGGATCGAATCCGGAAGATCTTCCGGCACCTTTCCGCCCTCTGGAATCAGAAGAAAACGGCTTCCATCCGCAACCGAAACTGCTTCGTACTGTATCCCGTTCGCATCCTCATAGGTATCGACCGCAAACTGGGTCGCATAGGCAAGCTCCATCCGCGATTTCCAGGTCAGGAACGCACTGATCGCCTCACCCGGCTGTGGAAGTGATGCCTCCGCCACCTGTGCATCCACGTTTTCTGCCGGCTGGGACACTTTCGTACCTTTACCCGCCTCATTGGATGTCTCACTGGCAGATGTAGACGACGCTGCCGCCACCGCACTCTTTCCCGTATTTCCACAGCCGCTCAAGAGCAGCACCCCCATAAGCGACAGCCCTACCATCCTAAGTGCCATTTTCTTGTTACTGTTCACGCATACGTGCCCAGTAACGGAATTTGCCGTGGCTTCGCATTTAAATACGGCAAATTCCTGCTGCCACCACGTTTTCTTACGGCACTTTCGATTCCAAAAGTGCCTACCCGTGTACAGTAACCTTTTCTTTCCCATTATCCATCCTATTTTCTTCATTTTTCCCACTCTGCCTCTCTCACGTGCGCCACATACAGCTTCCGGATCGCCTCAACCTCTCCCAGTCCCCGGATGCGGCATTCCACCTGGTATCCGGCGCGTTCCAGGCGGCTCTTCCAGGAATCCTCCTCTTCACCTGCCATATCCTGATTCGCATGGTCGCCTGCAACCACCATGAGCGGCTGCAGCACTGCCCTCTGATAGTGTTTCTGCGCGCCCAATTTCTCGATCACCGCCTGTAAATCCGGCTGCGCCTCCACGGTTCCGATGTAATAATTTGCATAGCCGCCCGCGATCATCCTATCCTGCATCTTCTGATACACCTGATTGGAAGCCGCGTCCGTCCCATGCCCCATCAGGCAGAGTGCCGTTTTTCCATCGTCATATCCGCCCAATTCTCCTGTCATCGCCCGAATCACCGCATCCAGATCCGCTTCACTGGCAAGAAGCGGTGCTCCCAGCGCCAGCCGTTCAAAACGCCCCTGATTCGCTTCCACTTCCGCTTTTACATCCATGTATTCAAATCCATCCATCAGATGGGTCGGCTGCACAATCAGACTTTTAATCCCATCGGCTGCTGCCCGGTCAAGTGCCTCCTTCAAATTGTCGATCGACCGTTGATCCCGCTTTTTCAATTTATCAATGATCCTCTGGCTGGTAAATGCCCGGCGCACCTCATATGCCGGAAATGCCTCCGCCACTGCACGCTCAACCGCTCCGATCGTCTTTTCTCGGCTGTCATTGTAGCTTGTCCCGAAGCTGACTACCAGGATTGCCTGTCTTGGTTCCATCTATCATTCTTCCTCTTTGTTTTTTATCTTTCAATTCAGAATTTTCCCGTTCCTCCTACGCTGCCATATGCCTGAATCTGGCTGACATATAGCTTTATGAATCGAAGCTACTATAGCATATTTTGAAATAGTTTGCAATGAAGCAGAAAAAATGGCACTCCGCCCGTCCAGGCGGAATGCCCCTTTTTCTGCTTTCAGCTCCAATTTTACCAGCTTTTCTATTTCTCATCCCGGCTGCACGCGCGCAGCTGGTGCTCATGCTCATATTTTTCTTTCGTCGCCATCCCGCCCCGGATATGGCGTTCCGCTTTGTTGATGTCCAGTACCACACGCGCCCGGGATGCAAGCGGCGGATTGATATGGGAAAGGCGCTCGGCCACATCTTTATGCACGGTAGATTTACTGATCCCAAATTTCCGGGCCGCCTGCCGCACTGTCGCATTGTAGTCTATGATGTAATTAGCGATCGCAACCGCCCGTTCCTCGATATATTCCTTCATGGGAGTTCCCCTGAGAACGTTTTTTACATCTTATTACATCGGTTTCCGGTTTATGCAAATTCCCTTTCCCAAACAAAAACACTGCCGATTAGTAGTTCTCCGCACGGCGGTGTTTCCGCAAGTCGTTTCTCTTCACGCCAGCTTCCCACTCTGCCTTCTCCTCATCGGTCTCGACAAGCAGTCCCGGAACTTCCATCGGATGCTCGTTTTCATCCAGCGCTACCATAACCACATAAGCGGTATTAACCAGTTTACGTGCGCCGCTTAAAGACTCTACGAATGTATCGACGCGCACTTCCATGGAGGTTCTTCCAACGTAAGTCAGCTTACCCTCGATAATCAGGGTATTGTTCAGGTGGACTGCCTCTTTGAACTGCAGGTTATCAACCGATGCAGTTGTCGGATTGCAGTGCGCGTGGCGGCGCGCAACAACGGTCGCTACAACGTCGATCCATTCCATCAGCTGACCGCCAAACAAACGACCAGCACCATTTAAGTGACTATTTAATACAAGCTGTGTCTGGATAACAGCTGAATCCGCTACGCGGCGCATAATTCTTTCTTCCATAATTTATTTCTCCTTTCGAGAAGGATGCCTCTTCCAATCTCCCGCTTTCGAAGGACTTCCCTGTGATATGGTACCTAGTATACTGGCTTTCCCTCAAATTTGCAAGTATTCCGCCGCAAAAATTCTGAATCTTTTTAGTTATACATTCTATTGGCAGTAAACTATAAATGTAAAAAAACGACCGAAGAATCTGGGAGCAGCGTCTGTTGTCTTTCGCTGACTCCCATCATCTTCAGCCGTTCTCTTATTTATCCTCTTCCCGCGCCATGATCATCCGATAGATGAAATCCACGGTTCCATCGATACCGTAGCTGGCACTGTTGATACAGAGATCATAGTTGTTGGAATGTCCCCAGTTTCGGTTTGTATAATAATGATAGTACTGGCTGTGGACATGATCCAGATGCTTTAACATATGGCGTGCCTGCTTGACCGTCAGGGAACTGTCAATCTCCATCGCACGTTTGATACGCTGCTCAAACGGCGCCGTGATGTAGATACTGATATGCGGGATGTTGTTGTTTGCCATGATGGCATCTCCGCATCGTCCCAGAATAACAAAATCTTCCTTCTTCGCCATGTCAACCAGAAGGTCGCTCTCGTTGAAGAAGACCGCATCACGCTTCGGCAGTCCGTGGAAACGGCTGAACTCGCGCATACGCTGGCGCAGGGTCAGATGGCGCTCCGGGATGAATGCCTCACTCGGGTTTACATTGGCATTCTGATCGTGCGCCTGCTCTTTCTTGATTCCCGGCTTGATTCCGTAGCTGACAGAATCCTGTATAGAATCCTTCTGAGCCTCGAGACGTTTCAGAACCGCTTCAAAGATCTCCGCGTCGTAGAAATTGATTTTCAGCTTATCTGCCAGCTTAAATCCGATATTTACACCGCCGCTTCCGTAGGTCCAGCTGATACATACGATCAGGTGGTCATTTTCGGAGAAACGGTTTTTCAGGTTAAATGTATTCAGCTTCGCCAGCTCTGCGTTGATAACGTCGCCGCTCGCGAAACTGGTCGGCAGACTCATGACTTCGGTCAGAATCCGGTTGTACTCGGTCATGACGAGCTTCCGCTCTTCCTTATTCTCGATGGTACGCGCCATGTTTCCGATCAGGGCAATCTCACTTCGAACCAGGTTACCCTGCGGGCGTGTCAGCATCAGATGAGTCAGCTCATCCACGCAGCGCTTCCGGTCACGGTTGAAAACACGTCCCAGAGAAGAACCTAACTGTGCATAAACCTCCGCATCCAGATCGTAAATACTCTCCGCCAGTTCACGGATTCGTTTTTCATCTCTTCCAGGCACCGTGCTGCCCGGCTTCTTCCCTGCTGAATCCTTTTCGGCTGCATTTTCCGCACCCGTTACTTCATTCGCATACTGGGCGCTGTCCTTTTCAAGCGCCTGCTGCGTCTGATTTTCCATATTATCTGTATTGGTATGTTCCTGATTGTTGCTCATCGTCACTCACCCCCTATAAAAAGAATAACAGCATATCAAGTGCAAAGACCGGAACCAGAATACCGAACGACCAGAGCAGATATCCGAAGAAGGACGGCATACGCACACCGTTTTCATCCGCAATCGACTTAACCATGAAGTTCGGTGCATTTCCGATGTAGGTGTTCGCACCCATAAATACCGCACCACAGGAGATCGCCATCAGCATCTTGATCGGAACCGTTCCCAACGTCGTCACCATGCCCTCCGTAAATCCAAGCGCACCTGCCGTTGTTAAAAATACCAGATAAGTCGGCGTGTTATCCAGGAAGCTGGACAGCAGACCGGTCGCCCAGAACATTTCAAACGGCTCGGAGATGCCCAGGTTCGCGCCATTTGCTTTCAGAATCATCAGGCTGGCTGCATCGTGATGAAAATACCGATAAACAGAACCGCAACCTCCTGAATCGCGCCCCAGGTAAAATGGTTCTCACGGCGGATCTCAACCTTCGTGGTCTTGAAGGACAGGAAGGCCGCCGCCAGAATGATCACAATCTCAATGATGGCCGGATAGCTTAATTCTACCTCTCCAAACAGGTGGATGCCAAGCACCTTTCCGGCTGCATCCTGGAACTGCGGCATGGACGGTAAGGTACCGCTTAAAATAACGGCTGCCACGATCATAACCAGAAAAATCAGGTTGTGCGCGCCGCGCAGCTTCACTTCGGTACCCGGTTTGCTGATATCCGGTTTCAGGCCGCTCGCGATATCCTGACGATATGCCCTCTTATCAATAAAATAGAAGATTGTCAGCAGCACCAGCATATTGAAGAATAAGATCGGTGCCAGATGTAAGCTCCAGAAGAACGGTACGCCGCGCATGAAGCCCATCAGCAGCGGCGGGTCACCGATCGGGGTCAGACATCCGCCGATGTTGGATACAAGGAAAATAAAGAAGATAATGATATGACGTTTCTTCTTTCTCCATGCATTCATCTTGACAACCGGACGAATCATCAGCATACTGGCACCGGTCGTACCGATCCAGCTTGAAAGCAGGGTTCCCAGTGCCAGTAGTCCCACATTGACACGCGGAGAACCCGCCAGGTCACCGGACATCGTGATATTACCGGCGACGCAGAAAAGTCCAAATAACAAAATAATAAAGGTCAAATAGTCATTGACCAGGCATTCCAGAACCGTTTCCAGTGCTGTCCCCGCACTGTAACGCATCGCAAACGGAATGATAAAAAGAATTGACCAAAGAGCAACCGCATGAGGCTGGTGCTCTTCCCACCATTCTGCCTTCACAAGCGGCAGAATCGCAATACAGAGAAGCAGTCCCGCAAATGGAATACACATCCAGAGCGGCACAGAGGATGCCGATGCACCGCCTTCCTGTTCTGCTGCCAGAGCCGTCATCGGATTTGCCATCAAAAATAATCCCAGGCTCGCGCAAAACGCACTCAATCTTTTCACCTTCGTAACCTCCCAACTTTTTTCTTTTTTGTTTTACATTTTTCCATTTCAGCCACCCATTATAACAAGTTTATTTCCTAATTACAACCGTGTTTTTCACGTTGTAAGCGTGATTTTCCGTAAATTTTTCGTTAAAAGTACCTTATATTAATTCTTACTAATAAGTGTTGTAAGTCTGTGCTCATAACATAAACAAATACCTCTTTTGTGTATAGAAATTATGTATAATACTGTAATTTCACGTTAGTGCCTTTTTGTGTAATAGGGGATTCCAAGGAATTTCCTATTACACAAAAAACCGCCCGCCGATATCCCGACAGACGCTTCCTACATTCATATATAACTTTCTCTTGAAATATACTCTCTTTCCAGAGTTCATATTTCAATTCCATATCTTCCCCGCTATCTTCCATCTTTTTCCTGCAGCTGTTTTCGCGCTTCATTTTAAGCCAGCCGCCCGATCTCTCGCGGTATTCCTTCGTGGTTTCTTTTTCGATATGTGCCAGTTGGCAAATCTGCCGCTGTATAACCTGCTCTTTCGCAGCGTTCACACATATTCTCTCTCGAACCTGTTTTATTATAGCGCTTTTTTGTAAAATTTATTTCCACTTTTTTGTCAAATCTTTGTAAAAAAATCAAGCAGCAAATTGGAGAAACTGTCTCATTTACTTTTTATCTTCTTTATGCTATAGTTAGCCTGTATTTTGCATTCAGATGTATTACGAATCCATTCGGAAATTCCGGTGCCATCCCGTGCCGGAATACTCAATGTCTTATCGTGTTTTATAAATATCAGAAGGATTTTCAGGAGTATTGTATTCATGCAGGCGAATATATTTAAGATCAAACGAAATGAATTGGCTGACGGTTCCGGGCTGCGGACTACGATTTATTTTAAAGGATGCCCACTGCGCTGTGTCTGGTGTTCAACACCGCAGGCGCATGAGCGCCCGACCCGGATTCTCTGGGACAGTAAGCACTGTCTCTACTGCAATCTCTGTGTCAGCGAATGTCCCACCGGAAGTCTGGCATTTTCGGACAACCGTCTCACCTTTACCCCGGACACCTGTACATTCTGCCGTGCCTGTACGGATCACTGTCCTTCCCGAATGCTTCATTTCGTCGGTCAGATGATGGATATGGATGAAATCATGGAAAAAATTCTTGCCGACCGGGAGCTCTATGGAAATGGCGGCGTCATTCTCTCCGGCGGCGATCCGCTGATGCAGCCGGAAGCAGCCACCGCTGTCCTGAAAAAATGTAAAGAACACGGCATCCGCACCGCGATTGAGACGACCGCTTTCGCCAAACCGCTGGCTTTCTCCCGCTTCATCGCCAACGCGGACATGATTATCATCGATTTAAAACATTATTCTGAAAAGAAATATGTCCAGTTCACCGGTGTCTCAAATCATTCGATTCTGGAAAATCTGGACTTTGCCATCTCTATCGGAAAAAAAGTGGCGGTCCGCATTACCATTACCCCCGGCATCAACGACACGCTCATCGATGCCCGCAGGTATGCCCACCTTTTGTCTGAGCACCACATCAGACATGTAATTCTGCTCTCCTATTCAAATCTGGGGATCATTAAATATGAAAAATACACGCAATCTCCGACGCTTGCCCGCGAGCAGACCTTCTCCGGCCAGGATATGGAGAATTATGCGAATATGCTGCGCGGACTGGGATTTGATGTGCAGATTGAGCAGTAGGGAGGCGGCAAGTTTTTTCCATTGCCGCCTCCCATACATTTTTCTATCGATTCGTTACTGTTCACGCATACGTGCCCAGTAACGGAATTTGCCGTGGCTTCGCATTTCAATACGGCAAATTCCTGCTGCCACCACGTTTTCTTACGGCACTTTCGGTTCCAAAAGTGCCTACCCGTGAACCGGTAACATCTATTTCCTTGTTTCTCTATTTTTTCCCAAATTTTTCATTGATTTTTTTTCCACCCAATGCTATAATGTGTTCAATATTTAATTTATTTATCAAAAAATGAACATGAACCATTTGCAAAAATCCTCATTTTTACAAATGATTTAAAAGGAGGTTTCCCATGCAAAATCCACAATCCCAAACAGCGCCAGAGCCAAAACGCCTGGACTGGACCACGATGGTCGTCCCATTTCTTCTTATTATAATACTCTGTCTCTGCTTTCTGGCTGCGCCAGATGCATCCAAGGCAGTGTTGGAAAATCTCCGGAGCTTTCTCGGGGAAAACTTCGGTGTCGGCTACCTTGCCATCGGACTCGGCATTTTTCTTCTGTCAATCTACATCGCCTTTTCCCGCTACGGAACCATCCGGCTCGGAAAACCGGATGAGAAGCCGCTCTATTCCAATTTTGCCTGGGGTTCGATGATGTTTACCTCCGGACTTGCGGCGGACATTCTCTTTTACTCCCTGTGTGAGTGGGTTCTCTACGCCAATGACCCGCATCTGGCAGAAATGGGCAGTATTCAGGACTGGGCGAGCACATACCCGCTCTTTCACTGGGGTCCGATCCCGTGGGGCTTCTATGTCGTGCTCGCCGCTGCCTTTGGCTTCATGCTTCATGTGCGCGGCTGCCATAAACAGAAATACTCCGAAGCCTGCCGCCCGATCCTCGGAAAACACACAGACGGGCTTGCCGGAACCCTGATTGATCTGATGGCGGTCTTCGCACTGCTGGCCGGCACAACCACGACTTTTACGCTGGCGACCCCTCTGATGAGCCAGATCGTCTCCGAACTCTTCGGATTCGGCGACACCCGCCTCATCACCATCGCGATTCTGGCAGTCACCTGCCTGGTATATACCGTTTCCGTCGTGCGTGGCATGAAGGGCATCCAGAAGCTCGCGGCGTCCTGCGTCTACCTCTTCTTCGCTCTTCTGGCGTATGTGCTGCTGTTTGGCGGTGAAGCTCGCTATATCATCGAAACCGGCTTTTCCTCCATCGGAAATCTGGTACAGAACTTTATCGGACTCTCCACCTACACCGACCCACAGCGCACCACCTCATTTCCGCAGACATGGACAATGTTCTACTGGGCATACTGGATGGTCTGGTGCGTCGCTGCCCCGTTCTTCATCGGAACCATCTCTCGTGGACGTACGATCCGGCAGACAATCCTCGGCGGCTACGTGTTCGGGCTTGGCGGCACGTTTGTGAGCTTTATTATCCTCGGAAACTACAGCCTGGGACTCCAGGTGTTCGGAAAACTGGATGTCATGGGGCTTTATGCCGCCAGTGGCGACCTCTATTCCACAATCACTGCCATCATCCGCACGCTTCCGCTCGCCCCGATGGTTCTCGTTCTGCTCGCGGCGGCGATGATCGCCTTCTATGCCACCAGCTTTGACGCGATCGTACTGGTTGCCTCCGCCTACTCCTACAAGAACCTGACAAGCGAGGACGAACCGCACATGGCGATCAAAACCTTCTGGTCCCTGAGCCTGATTCTACTGCCGATGGTCCTCATTTTCAGTGATAATTCAATGGCAAACCTGCAGACCGTGTCCATCATTGCAGCATTTCCGATCGCGTTTATCATTCTCCTGATCGTGGCGGCGTTTTTTAAGGATGCGAAGAAATATCTTTCAAGCTGCCATGGTATTGAGCGAATTGATTGATTAAAAATATCCCGAATGCACTTTCCGATGCATTCGGGATATTTTTCTTTATCTATAAGCTCTCCCGCAGATACTCCCGCGTCACACTCCGCTCCGCTTCCAGCATCTCCTTCGGTGTCCCGGCAAAGAGCAGACTGCCGCCTGCGAGTCCGCCGCCCGGTCCAAGCTCCACGATATAGTCGGCGTCCTTCATCACATCCAGGCTGTGCTCGATGATAAACAGTGTATTGCCCTGATCGGTCATCCGGTTGAAAAGCTTCATCAGACGGCGGATATCGTCGAGATGCAGCCCGTCAGTCGGCTCATCCAGAATAAATATCTGTCCCCGCTCATCCAGCTTGCTCGCCAGCTTCACACGCTGCAGCTCGCCGCCGGAAAGCGTCGTCATCGACTGATTCAGGTGCAGGTAACCGAGTCCGACCTGTACCAGCGTATCGAGTTTCTTCACAAAATCCGCATCTTCAAAGAACTGGATCGCCTGACGGACGGTCATATCCATGACTTCCGCAATATTTTTTCCCTTGTACTGATAGTGCAGCACTTCCTCCGAATACCGCGTTCCGTGGCAGACTTCGCAAACCGTCTCAATCGAATCCATATATGCCATATCCGATATAATTACACCTTTTCCCTGGCACGCCGGGCAGGCGCCCTTGGAATTGAAACTGAAATATGCCTGTGCGACATGGTTCGCTTTCGCAAAAAGCGCCCGGATCGCATCCGCGATATCCAGATACGTCGCCGGGGTCGAACGCAGATTGATACCGATATCCTTCTGCCGGATCGAGATCACCTCGCCTGGATACTGACTCGTAAAATATTCCATCAGGGAGCTTTTTCCCGAACCAGCCACACCAGCGATGACCGTCATCACGCCAAGCGGCAGTTTTACGCTCAGATCTTTTAAGTTATGAAGCTTCGCGTGCTCAACCTGATACCATCCGTTCGGCTTGCGGTACTCCATCTTCATCGGCGTTTTCGTCCGCAGCATCCGCCCGGTCACAGTGTCCGCTTTCAAAAGGTTCTCGTAGCTTCCCTGATACATGATCTGTCCACCGTTTATGCCCGCTTCCGGTCCCATATCCACAATGTGATCCGCCAGAGCGATGACTTCCCGGTGGTGTTCCACAATCATCACGGTATTTCCGTGCTCTTTCAGCTTGATCAGCGAATTTTTGAGATTCTGGATATCGCGCGAATGCAGTCCGACGCTCGGCTCATCCAGCACATACATCATATCGGTAAGCGGCGAATTGATGTAACGCGCGATCTTGATACGCTGCGCCTCGCCGCCGGAGAGAGTGTCGGTTCCACGGCTTAAAGAAAGATAGCTGAGTCCGATCTCAATCAGCGCATTCATCCGCTTCAGGATCTCGGTCTTGATATCGCGCGCCAGCGGATCGTCGATCTGGCGGATAAACTCTGCCGCCTCCGGGATCGGCATATCCGAAACCTCGCAGATATTTTTTCCGTTAATCAGGCAGCTACGGATCTTTGCATTCAGTCTCGCCCCGTGGCACTCCGGACACGTAAAGGTGCTGACAATGCGATCCAGCTCCTTCTTGTGAAGCTGTCCTTCCTTAGATGTAATGATACTGCGGTACATACGCGGATAAATGCCCTCGTACTTCGCGGACTTCGGCCAGTTTGCCGGCGGGTTTTTCAGGCGGATCTGCGGCGAATAGAGAAATAAATCCATCTCCTCCTTCGAATAATCCTTGATCTTCTTGTCCAAATCAAACAGACCGCTGTACGCGTACCGCTTCCACCGCCATGCACCGGTCGTGAACGCCGGCCACTGGATAACGCCCTCATCGTTTAGGCATTTATCAAAATCCACCAGCTTGTGGATGTCCAGCTCCGTCACAACACCCAGGCCCTCACAGCGCTCACACTTGCCGCTCGGATGGTTGAAGGAAAAGCTGTCCGAATAGCCGACAAACGGTTTGCCCACACGTGAGAAGAGCAGGCGCAGCAGCGCATAGATATCGGTGTATGTGCCGACCGTTGAGCGGGAGTTTGCCACCGGCTTTTTCTGATCGATCACGATCGTGACCGGAAGATTCTCCATGCGCTCAACCTCCGGACGACCATATTTCGGCAGAAACTGCTGGACAAAACTTGGAAATGTCACATTCAGCTCCCGCCGCGACTCTGCCGCAATCGTATCAAGGCAGAGCGATGATTTGCCCGAACCGGACACACCGGTAAAAACCGTGATTTTCTTTTTCGGAATTTTCAACGACACATGTTTCAAGTTGTTTTCCGTTGCATTCACAATGCTTATGTACTCCTGATTTTCTCGTTCCATCTGGCATTTTTCCTTTCTTAAGCTGCATTTTCCCGTCCCAGTATTTTAAAAGTACTCCATTCTATCCTGATCTGCATGCGGCTATCACGCACAAAAGCAGACAGAAAATACCCATAAGAAGCATTTTCCGTCTGCTTTTTTATTTGGCTTCCTGCTTTACACGCACTCCGCCGAACAGCAGAGGCATTGTCTTTCTTGTATACTCTCCAAGCGCATAGCCACCGTCTGAAATGCAGTAATCATAGATGATTGCCCTCTCACAGAGTGCATACATATGTGCGATCTCGTAATATGGCATACTGCGGGTAATCTGCCCCCGGCGCTGCCCCTCATCGACCAGCTGATTTACCATCTTATAGTAAAAACGGTTCTGGTTCAAAAGATGCTTATCCCCCTTTGTCACCACCTGCGAGGAATAGAGTGACGCCAGAAGCCTACCGGGATATCCGACTCTATCAGATCATGTACACTGAAGCAGAGCGTCATAAGCTTGTCAAAGCTGTCCATCTCCGGATCCAGCGCCTGCATTACCTCTTCATACTTTGCATCAAAGATCTCTGGAAGAGATGCCAGAAGCTCATCCTTTCCACTATAATAATGATAGAAGCTTCCCTTTGATGTTCCAGACTGCAGGATAATCTCATCGATCGTCGTCTCCTCATATCCCTTCTCATGAAACAATTTCCATGCAACACGGGCAATTTTTGCTTTTGTGTTATTACCCTTCGCCATTTGCCTTTTACCTCTTAACTTCTCAATAATCGTAATTTCAGAGAAACATTCCTGGTCATCTAATTTACCTTTTTGTTTACCTGAATCCAGCCGAAAGCAGAGTGGATAATCTTCCTCATCTGCTTTCGGCAATCTAATTTATTTTATCATTCTTTTCCTGTGAAGTAAAGAGATTGTTCCATATGTCTATTTTTAATACCGTTTTCACGTCCGGTGAACTTTGGTATGTGTATGGCAGCTGCACTGGGGATGCACCGGAACTTCTATCAGATCCGTGGACCACGTTTTGGCATCAATGAACAGCATTTTTCCAATCAGCGGCTCTCCCTTGCCCAAAAGAAGCTTCAATACTTCTGCCGCCTGCATACACCCGATCATGCCGGGAATCACGCCAAGCACACCATAAGCAGCCGAATTCGGGTTTCCGGATGGGTCCTCTGCCTCCGGACAGAGACAGCGCAGACATGGTCCGTCCGATGCGAACACGGTAACCTGTCCCGCAAATTCACAGATAGCTCCATATACATCCGGCTTTCCCAGCTTCATACATGTGTCACTCAGCAGATAGCGGGTTGGAAAATTATCCGAAGCATCCACAATCACATCAAACTTTGCAAGAATTTCTTCTGCATTTTCAGCTGTAATTCCCTCTGGGTATACTTCTACCTGCACCGAATGGTTCCGGCTCTGAAGCTGCTCCGCCGCCAGTTCTGCTTTTGCCTTTCCAATGTCCTGTTCCCGGTAAAGGATTTGCCGCTGCAGATTGCTGACATCCACCCGGTCAAAATCAGCAATCCCGATCGTACCGACTCCTGCTGCTGCCAGATAGAGGCTGACGGGAGATCCAAGTCCCCCCGCCCCGACTACCAGCACCCGGCTTTCCGCCAGCTTTTTCTGTCCTTCTTCTCCTACCTCCGGCAGGAGAATATTTCTTTTATAGCGTTCTTTGTCTATCTCCAAACCAGCGTCTCCTTTCTGAATCAACCGCCCCCCAGTAAATGATAAATCTTCAAATCATCTGCTTCTTCAAGTGTTACTTTATCATAGTCTTCTGGCCAGACCAGCTGCCCATTTACCTTCACGACCAGCTTGGGCCAGGTAAATTTCATGTGTTCCATCACACCCCTGATTGTCAGTCCTTCATGCCAGTCCGGATATGGACGGTTATTCAGTACCATTATATCCACTTCCCTTCTGCAACGTATTAATGAATAGTCTTACTGAAGCGGCTCAACTACTTCCAAAAGCTCCGGAAGATCCATGCCAAGCTCTTTCAGGTGTGCAATTGTCGGAACACCGTTTAAATTCCAGCCGCGCTTCGGATATACCGCATCAATCAGCTTCTCATATTCCCCTTCTCTGTGCTTTCTGGTCGCAGCCATCTTTTCCTTTAAGGACATTTTTTCGACTTCTTCTTTTGTAAAACCAACCAGCTCTACCAGCTGACCATCGTAGCGCTCCTGACGGGACAGATATTCTTCTTCCGTAACCGGTCCCTGGGAACGGTATGGAATCGCATCGTTCGCACGCAGTCCCTTGCCAAGACGAATGTTGAAAACACGCTGGAAATTGTAGACGCGCTCGGACATTTTAATCATCTCATCCCTATCAATCTTGACCCCAGTAACACCATAATAAAGATCCAGATAGTTATCTACGTGCTCCGGTACCTTCGCCGGTTCATCGGTCAGGCTGTTGTCAGCCGGTACAATATCATTCCACGGCAGCTTGCAAAGTCCCAGAAGACCAAACCAGGTTCTAAACATCGGATAGTAATACAGCGCCTCCGCCTTATCCTCAAAGGTAGGAATCTGGTTATTTACCTGATCCATGAAAATCAGCCATGCCTCATCATGCTGCGGTCCCTTATTGGTCAGACCATAGCCGCCCTGCTGCGCCAAGGATTCTTTGGAAGCATACTCTGAATATTCAAGTCCCTTCTGTTCCATCGCAATATCATTCATGAAATCCATATCGCCCCAGCCCTGCGCTGCAAAATACTCTTTCTGCTTGTGGCTTCCAAGTGCCGCAATCTTGCCAAAGCCTTCGTTTCGCGCCATCTGGTGCAGCAGCTCCAGCTCCGCCTCTGCATTGCCCCATACAAGCTCCAGACCGCCGGTTCTCTCCTTATTCAGGATACCATTTTCATAGCATTCCATCAGGAAGGCAGTCATGGTGCCAAAGGAAATCGTATCAATGCCATATGTATCACAGTAGAAATTCACTTCCAGGATTACCTGCGGATCGGTTACGCCGCAGTTCGGACCAACACCGGCTGCTGTCTCATACTCCGGACCATCCACACATACTTTATGTCCCTTATACGGACCTGTCTTTAATTCAAACTGATCGGCTGTTTTAGCACACGCCATCGAACATCCATACCAACATCCGTCCGCTCCGCCCTGGGTCAGCCATTTATTTCTCCATACCTCCGGTGCCATCTCATCGATCTTATCCGTTCCGCCATATTTATAATTGCGCGTCGGCAGAATATCATAATCGCTCATGATACGCAGGGAGTATGCTGTTCCGGATTTACGCATTGAATTCTGTTTGTCATCCTGTGTCGCCACCTCACGATGGAATTTCAGGCCATCCCGGTTCAGGATACTGATATCATATACATGGTTCAGATTTGCTTTTACGCCTTTAAAATGGCATACCAGCGCTTTAATGTGCTTGTCCGCAAAGACACGTCCGATACCACCACGTCCAGCCTGTTTTAAGCGGACTACATTTCTTTTCGGATCATAGAATGTAAAATTCAACATAGAGAGGTTGCAATGATCCGCCGCTGAACCAGAACATACGACCGCCACGTTTTTGCGATCATTGTCATCCTCCGCATACATGGTTGTCAGCTCTTCTCCCAATACATGTGCATCTTTATGCTCTAACGGTGCTTTTTCAATTGAAACGGTTCCCTTATTGCCATCGATGACAATAATCACGTCTTCCTCCGCTTTTCCAGTCAGCTCGATCACATCAAATCCGGAGAATTTTAAGAATGGACCAAAATATCCGCCGACGTTTGAATCAATCGGGATATCTGTCATCGGTGAAATGCTGCATACCAGGCATTTTCCGGTACCGCCGTACTGCGTAATTCCGGCAATCGGTCCTGCCGACATGGTAATGGCATTTTCCGGAGAGTCCCACTTTGTATCCGGCTTCGTTGCATCCCACAGATAACGCAGGCAATAACCTTTGCCGCCGGTAAATTTTTCTTTGACCTCCTGAGGAATGTCGATCATATCGATGGTGTTATCTGTCACATTGATTCGAAGGCGCTTATCCGTATATCCATGATACAGCGGCTTTGGCTCATATGTAACCTGATTGAGAACCGTGTGGGCCTCTTTCATTTTTTTGATTTCTTCCATATCTGCGTCCGCATAACGCGGAAGATCACACATTTTAATCATGCCTTTCTCCTCCCTTTACTCTTCTACCAGACGGATCGCTCCGGTCGGACATGCTTTTACGCACAATCCGCACGCCGTACATTTGGACGGCTCCAGATAATCATCACACTGTACCATAACATTCTCCGGACAGAATCCAACGCACATCAGACAACCGGCACATTCTTTCTTGTTCAGCCGGTAAACGCCTCTCGCATCCTCCGTAATCACACCTGTATTGCACACTTCAGAACATTTTCCACACTGTGTGCACACAGCAATATGATGGCTTCCATCCTCCTTGTCGGTAATGCGGATGCAGGATTTCATTGGATCCGAAACCTTGTAAAATGCCTTCGAACAGGCTTCTTCGCACTGGTGGCAGCCAATGCAGAGTGATTCATCTTTCTCTAATCGTCTCATCACAGTTCCTCCTTTTTGCCTAATTTCATTATTTCATCCGAAACAGATACATATCCGTCCCGAATCACTTCCAAAAATATGGCTCCTGCCGAAAGGCGGCAGAAAACTCCTTTTTCATGGTAAATACACTCTGGAAAACACTTTTTTCCATACCCGGAGACGCGGAACACCGCCCCTCCCGCCGCCAGAAGATCCCCCGTATTTAACTGAGTGGTATCTATTCCCTCCGTTATCAGGTTTGCCTTGTAGCGACGGAAGCAGAGTCCCGGTTCTGTCTGCTTCTCCATCCAGTCCCGGGCTTCTCCCGCCAACAGCGAAGTCTGCCTTTCACCTCCCGCTGCATGCCGGTCACCCTCCATTCCGATCCCCCTTCGGAACCAGGCGCTCTCCACGGCTTCTCCCGGCTGTCCCCTCTGCCGGAACACATATAATTCACGCACAACTGCTCCCATCTAATCCCCTCTTTTATAAATATAAAATTTCTCCGGTTCTTGCCAGCCCATAACCACCGAGCTTCTCCACTCTCTCTGCAAACTCCCGGCTTTTCAAAACCGCCAGAAAATGCTGTACCGGTGGAAAATCCAGAAATCTGACTGGAATCGCAAAGTCATACTCTTCCCGTCCAATCTCAATAAAATCAAGTCCCATTGCCCTGGCTGCCGACTGGATTCCCATGCCCGCGTCTGCATCGCCGCCGGACACGGCAGCCGCCACTGCCATATGCGTTGCCGCCTCTCTGTCATATCCGTGAATCTCTTCCGGTGAAATACCGGCTTCCTTCAGCTTATAATCAAAAAGGACTCTTGTCCCCGCTCCTCTCTGTCGGTTGACATAATTCAAGCCACGTAGATCTTCAATTTCATGGATTCCAAGCGGATTTCCTTTTTTTACGATAATTCCCTGAATTCGCTCACCCCCCTTGACAAGTGCCATTTTTTCACCCGCAAACAGTTTTTTCAGGATCGCAATATTATATTCTCCTGTCTCTTCATCCAGCAGGTGAGTCGGAGCCAGATGCGCCTCTCCCCGCTTTAATGCCATTAAACCGCCCATACTGCCTACATGCGTACTGGAAAGGTAATTACCCGGGTACATACACGGCAGCAAATCTGCCATCACATCCAGAATCAGATCATGGCTTCCGATTGCCACTGCCGTACTTCCAATTTCCTCCAGAGAACGGTATAGCTCTACGTCAACGGTATCTCCCGCCTCGACCCCCTCGCTGTTCTGAGGAATCACACAGAACCCGTCTGCCCGCACCAGGCTCATCGCTGCTCCCGCCCCGCGCGCCAGTGGAGAAGCGACGAGCTTGTCGCCCACTTCTCCTACTTTCACCCGCACATACTCTTTATGTTTCAGGGATGATACAAGGCGTTTAGATATGACAGCCCGCACCGTCGTGCCGGCTGTTTCTGTACGTCCTGCCAGTTTCTGCAGCACAGGAATTACAAAATTTTCAAAGTTGATATAGGCGGATACCGGATATCCCGGAAGTCCGATCACCGGTTTTCCATTGACAATCGCCAATATTACCGGTTTTCCCGGCTTGATTGCCACCCCGTGTACCAGAACCTCCCCCAATTCCCGAAGTACATGAACCGTAAAATCTTCGGTTCCAGCACTGGAGCCGGCATTGACAATTACCATGTCATAGTTTTCAACCGCCTCTGCCACCTTTGCTTTCAATGTTTCATATTCATCCGCAATCGGCGGAAAACGATGGGGCGCACCGCCATGTTCCGTTACCAGTGCCTCAAACACTCTCGAATTCGATTCGATGATGTCCCCATCCCTGGGTTCCTGTCCCGGCTCTATGATTTCGGTTCCCGTCGGAAAAATCGCTACCGACGGCTTTTTCAACACCTCAATCTCTGTAATTCCGCCAGACAGGAGAACACCTATATCAATCGGGCGTATCTCATGATAACCGGGCATCAGCATCTCACCCGCTACGATATCTTCTCCGATCGGGCGCACATGCTGCCATGATGCAGCTGCATCCGTAATCTGCACCGAGCCATCCTCCTGCTCCAGCAGATCCTCCGCCATGATAACTGCATCGCATGGTGCGTGAATCGGATCGCCCGTATCCACCACTGTAAAATCTGTACCTGGATATAGGGTAAGTGGTTTCCGCTCCGATGCTCCTTTTGTTTTCTCTGCCTCAACCGCGATTCCATCCATCGCCGCCGCATTGTAAAGCGGAGAACAATATTTCGCATAGACTGCCTCTTTTGTAATCCGGTGCAGACTTTCCGTCACGGGAATCCATTCTGCCTTGGGTCTTAATAATTCCTCCAGTGCTTTCTGGTAAAGGGCTTTTGCCTCCTCCACCGGTGTATTATTCAGATATAAATTTCTCTTTCCCATCTCTGCCTCTATTCTGTTTCCACCAGGCTCTGCCGATCCTTTATTCTCCGTCGCCCTTCTGGAAGCAATTCATTTTAAAAACGGTATACCTTCACCTGCTCACCTTTCTTCAGTCCCTCCTGATTCATATCAATCAGAACGTAGCCGTCTGCCTCTGCCATCGTCGAAATCAAGCCTGATTTTCCAAATACCGGTTCTGCCTCCAGCCCCTGCGGAGCCATTTGAAGCTTTACCAGCAGGCAGGTTGTTTTTCCGGGTGCCCCCGCCAGGTTCGTTGTCATAAAGGCTTCTAGCGGAGGTTGATCTGGCTGACCGGTTACCTGCTTCCAGAGCCACACAAATAATAAGTGGAAAACGGTAAGCGCTGCTGCCGGATGCCCAGGAAGTCCTCCTAACAGCGTATGTTTCTCTTTATCATATCCCAGAATCGTCGGTTTTCCCGGTTTCAGTGCCAGCCCATGGGTAAATACTCCCTCCTTGGAGATGCGGTTTAATATCTCCATAGTCATATCTTTCTTTCCCTGGGAACTTCCTCCGGAGATCAGAATCAAATCACAGGCTTTGACCGCCTCCCTGATTTTCTCCTCTAAAAGTACTTCTTCATCCTTCACTGCCTCTGCCGAAACAAGCTCCAGACCTGTCTTCTTCACATAACATGACAGCGCCCATGTATTAATATCCCGCACCTGCCCCGGTCCAGGAACCTGATCGATCCTGACCAGTTCGTCGCCCGTCGATAGAACTGCCACCTTCCACGGTTTAAAAACCGGCACCTGCACCACGCCAAGCGCTGCCAACGTTCCCGCCTGCGCCGGGCCAATCCGGGTTCCCGCTTTAAGGACTATATCCCCGGTTTTTACATCTTCTCCCGGAAGCACGATGCATTTTCCATACGGAACATTTTCATACAGGGCAACCTCATCTGTTCCGAACCGTTCACTGTATTCTACCATCACCATGGCATCTGCCCCTTCCGGAACCATGCCGCCGGTCGGTACATAGGCACAGGTACCCGGTTCAATCTTTGATACCGCCGGATGTCCTATCTCTACTTCTTCCAGCACCTTCAGAAAAACCGGGATACTTTCTGTTGCGCCCGCCGTGTCCTTTGAACAGACTGCATACCCATCTACACTGGAACGGCGGAATGCAGGAATCATTTCCTCAGAGACAATATCTTCTGCTAAAATGCAGCCAGATGCATCTGCAAGCGCAACCCGCTCCGTCTCTGGCAGGCACTCTTTTGCCGCTTCAAGCAGACGTTTCCGCGCCTGCGCCAGCGTATCAACTTTCAATAACTTCATATTTCCTCCCTTGCGGCATGATTCTTCTTCGCGAAGGTATGCATCCATGCGAAGTGCTTTTGATTCATAGACCGCCTCTCCGAATGAAACAGAAAAACGAATACAGAAAACATTCCGCTCTCTGTATCCGTTCCTGATAATGCAGTCTGCCTCTTATGGCTTTCTGCTGATATGCACTTATCTACATCAGGCTTTGCTTGGGCTGGCGGAATTTACTGCTCTTTTCCAGAACTTCCGGGGCTTCATCCCGGTCATCCGAGAGCTATTCCTTTCCAATGCATCGTCTGATGCGGGGAGGCACCCGCGTTTCCCCGGATACCCATTGGCTTTTCTTCCATCCTGTCAATCGGTTCACAGCTTAGGCAGAAAAGCTCGAAATCAACTCTGTATAACTGCCGCTCTCGTGCGACAATTCTCTTTCTCATGATTTTCTACCTGAAATTATACCACATTTTCACAAACTGTGTCAATCATCCCAAGCAAAACTCTTTCCATTTTTTTCATATTCAGCGCAATCTCCTCACATTTTTATTCATATTTCTGAATTTTTTTCATTTTCACGATATGAAACCTCTGTATCTGCCAGATATCGGCGTATGGACGGGTGAGACGGGTGAAGAAGGATTTCTTCCGGTGTTCCAGACACCAGAACATTCCCCTGCTCCATAAAATGTACCTGGTCACAAATCTTGCGGACATGCACCAGCTGATGGCTGATTAGCAGCCATGTCATCTTATTTTTCGTCTGCTGCTCCCGCATCAGCTGTTCAAACAATTCTGTACTGTCAGGATCCAGGTTGGAAAGAGTTTCATCAACAATCACAAACGCAGGGTCAAATACCAGGGCCCTGATAAATGATAATTTCTGCTGTTCCCCGCTGCTCAGGGAACGGGCATACTGATTTTTTTCTGCAGAAGCCCACATCGTTCCAGCCAGGCATCCATCTTCGCCTCATCTGGGCGGATTCCCCGTATTTTCAGCGGATAGATCAGGTTCTGATACACCGTATCATGCAAAAGATACGGTCTCTGTGTTGTCATCGTGATATCCCGGGGTGTCAGTCCCTCGTAATCAATCCTCCCGCCATCTGGAACCAATATCCCCTGTATCAGCTTGGAAAGTGTTGTTTTTCCGCAGCCATTGGTTCCTATCAGACCATGAACCTTCCCGCTCTCCAGATACAGTTCCTCGATTTGAAGCGTAAACTGACCCATCTTCTTTTGCAGCTTAGAGATTTTCATCCGGTGTCTCCTCCTGTCTGAAATGTTCTGCCAATGTCTGTACCGCAAATGCCAGAAGCATCAGGATCACTCCCAAAAATACCCCTTCATAATAATCGCCTGCACCTTTCAGGGTTGAAATCGCAGTCGTCATTGTCCGGGTGCTGTTTTTTATATTTCCACCTACCAGAAAGACCGCCCCGACCTCACTGATGGAACGCCCATATCCAGACACAACCGCAAAATAAATTTCATTTTTCATTTCACGCAGCAGAAGCCGCGCGGTCTGATGCCGGTCAGCTCCCATCGTCCTGGCAAACGCCCGGATCGAAGGCGCCGTGCGGACCGCATATGAATATACCATTCCACAGACGATCGGAGTGATGATCAGAACCTGGGCTGCCACCATTCCTTTGATCGTAAATACCCATCGAAGCGCCCCAAACGGACCTTTTTTTCTCAAAAGCATATATGTGAGCAGTCCGATGACGACCGGAGGTGCTCCCATCAAGGTCCGGTTCACGCGGACTACCAGCTTTTTTCCTGGAAATTTCGTCTGCTCCAGCACAAGTCCCAGAAAAATTCCAAGCATGGACGCAATCAAGGTTGACCAGAAAGACATCACCAGCGTTACCCGGATAGAATCTATCACTCCGACCGTACCAAAAAATTTTGAAAACAGGTTTCCCATATTTTTTCTCCCAGCATATCCACTGAAACACCTTATGTTCTGCAGGCGTTCTCATTTTCTCAATTCTTAATGACAGAAAACCGGAAAAAGTGCATCCTCCCTTCTCCGGTTTCCTGTTTATACATTATAAATTCTGCAAGGTTCAACTGCCTGCTTTATTCGTTTAAATACGCTAATCCCAGCACTGCCGCATATCATCCGGCAGTATTCTATTTCTGCTCTGCATTCGGGAAGAATAACGGCTCGCCGTACTCCTTTACGCCGTATTCACCGATCAGCGTCTGGATTTCCGGAGAACAGATCCACTTGATAAACGTATTCGCCGCCTCGTTGTTGACATCCGGATATTTCTCCGGATTTACTGCGATAACGCCGTACTGGTTTAAAAGTTCCTTGCTGCCTTCACATACAATATCCATATCCGGGAAATCTGCCTTCTTGGCAAGCCAGGTACCGCGGTCAGACAGGCAGTAGCCACCTTTTTCATCTGCCATCGCCAGTGTATCAGCCATTCCAGCGCCTGCCGATACATAGTTTGGATTGCTCTCATAATCTGTAATTCCCAGCTTCTCCCAGATTCCGGTCTCCTTGTTATGGGTACCAGAGTTGTCTCCACGGGACACAAATGTCAGCTGCTCGTCCATGATCTGCTTAAATGCAGCGTTGATATCATCCGTCTTTGCAATCGGACCATCCTTCGGTCCTACGATCACGAAATCATTATACATAACCTGGAAGCGCTCTACACCGTAGCCGCTCTCCACAAATTCTTCTTCTTTTGCTTTAGAATGAACCAGTATCACATCGACTTCACCATCTTTTGCTTTCTGAATCGCATCACCGGTTCCTACTGCCGTCCACTGTAAGTCAATACCTGTATCCTCTAAAAAGATTGGCTTTAAGTAATCCAGAAGACCTGTATTATCGGTACTGGTCGTCGTTGCCATCAGAAGCGTCTCTCCGGATGCTTCCTTGGTCTCCTCTGCACTGCTTTCCTCAGCAGCCTCTGCGGTTGTCTCTGCGGCGCTTTCCGCCTCCGTTGTCTCTTTTGCGCTTCCGGAGCAGGCTGTCATAGACAATGCTGTCATGGCCGCCATTGCCAATGCAATGATTCTGTTTGTCTTCTTCATGAAATTGTTCTTCTCCCTTCTTTTGTTTAAGAATACGCTGAAAAACATTTCATCGGAACGAGACTCTGGCAGAGGATGCGCCGCCTTTTACCAGCTGCCTTTCTTCCTAAATAAGCAGCAGGTCCTACTTCTCTTTCCAATGCATTTCTTTCCAAATGCGGGAGGCATCCGAGTTTCCCCTGATACCCATTGGCTGTAAACCCTGACAATATACTGTGTTAGGTTTTTCAGCTCGAAATATAGTTTTCCTGGCTTCTGCTGTCCGGGTTCTTCTAATACTTCCCGAAACATCCTTATACATTTTTACTATACCATGTCAAAATTCCTCTTGTCAACCGGGCAACTTTCACATGAGCGAAATTTTTTCATTTTTTCAAGCTTCTTATTTATTTTGTTTTTTCTTTTCTACTGCTCTTTTCTACTGTTATTCTGGATTTTTAGTCTTTTTTCACTTCTATCTTGATTTTCCCTTTTCATATTTGTGCGATGCTCTTTTAACTGTGCTTAATTTTTTGTTTTTGTTTTGTATTTTATGAATATTCACACCATTTTATCTTTTCTACAATTTTCACTTTCTTTTCACGCATAATATCCTCACTTTTGCCGATTGTAAGCCCCATTTTTCTATGGTATCTTATATGTTATATTAATTTTCTTTTATAGTCATTCCGCACTCCGCTTGTTTCAGCGTGATCGGATGATTATTTTTCAGATTCGTCTGTTAAAAATTAAATTAATACATTTTTTTCAATTTACTCTTGTATTCTTGAGATGGTTGTAGTATTATAGACTCAGAACTAGAACACAGTCTAGTTTTTTGCAAAGGAGGGGGAAAGAATGGCAGAAACTCCTTACATATTTAACATCCAGAAATTTTCAACGCACGACGGCGATGGTGTCCGCACCACGATCTTCTTCAAGGGATGTCCCTTACGCTGCATGTGGTGCCACAACCCGGAGAGTCAGCATTATTATAAGGAACTGATTTTTCATCAGCACAAATGTACCACCTGCGGCCGATGCGTTGCAAAATGTAAACAGGGAGCCAATTCCATCGTAGACGGCAAGATTGTATTTGACCGTTCCAAGTGTACCGCCTGCGGCGTCTGTACCGACTGGTGCATCACAGAGGCCCGGGAGTTGGCCGGTAAGGAATACACGGTAGATGCACTTGTCAAGGAAGCGATGAAGGACAAAATCTTCTATGAGCAGTCCGGCGGCGGTGTAACACTCTCCGGCGGCGAGGTTATGGCTTCCCAGCATATGGACTATGTGGAAGAAGTCTGTCGCAAGCTCCACGAGAACGGTGTCAGCATTTTCATCGACACCAGCGGCTACACAGATTATAAGAATCTGAAGCGGATTCTTCCTTACGTAGATGTTTTTCTCTACGACATCAAGGTGATGGATCCGGAAGACCACAAGAAATATATCGGCGTTGACAATTCACTGATTCTTGAGAACTTAAAGAAATTAAGTGATGAGGGCGCTGGTCTTTACATCCGGCTTCCGATTATCCAGCAGGTCAACGCAACCGATGAACACATTGAAAGTGTCATCCATTTCCTGAAAGAAAACAATATTCACGCGCGTCAGGTAAACCTTTTACCTTATCATGACATCGGAAAGGGTAAATACGCCAGCCTCGACATGGAGTACCATGATGACGAGATGAGCGTACCGGTGTCCGAGCTTATGGAACACTTTAAGTCCATGTTCGAAGAACAGGGATTCAACAAAGTCAATATAGGAGGATGATTTAAATGGCAGAGAAAATTGATACTTCATTCGTAATCAACACACCAGAAGGTCTGTTAAAAGACAACGACCGCGGATGTACCGAGAGAATTAAAAGACTGAGAAGAATCAGCCATTCCACCCAGCCGCATCTGGATCTGGAAAGAGCAAAAATTGAAACCGATGTTTACAAAGAGTACGAAGGTTCCGTATCTGTACCGGTTTTAAGAGCTCTCGTTCTGAAAGAGTACTTCTCCAGAAAAACTCTTTACTTAGGCGATGATGAGCTGTTAGTTGGTGAGAAGGGCAAGGACCCGCAGTGTTCACCGACTTTCCCGGAGCTGTGCTGTCATACCATCGAGGATATGCACATCATGAACGATCGTAAACTGGTTAACTTCACCGTTACCGAAGACGATCTGAAGCTTCAGGAAGAAGAGATCATTCCGTACTGGAAGAACCGTGCAGTCAGAGAGCATCTCTTAAAAGCTATGACCCAGGAGTGGAGAGACTGCTATGAGGTTGGTATGTTTACCGAGTTCATGGAGCAGCGTGGACCGGGTCATACAGCCGGCGGCAAGAACTTCTACATCAAAGGCTACGGTGACTACAAGAAGGAGATCGAGCAGGCTATCAAGGATCTTGACTATTTCAATGATCCGGAAGCTTACGACAAAGAGCAGGAGCTTCGCGCTATGGATATCTGCTGCGATGCTATCATTATCTTAGGTAAGAGATATCATGATCTGGCTCTTGAGAAAGCTGCTGAGGAGAAGGATCCGGTCAGAAAAGCAGAGCTCGAGCAGATTGCAGCTAACTGTGCGGTTGTTCCGGAGCACAAACCGGAGACCTACTGGCAGGCACTTCAGATGTACTGGTTTACACACCTTGGTGTTACAACCGAGTTAAACCCGTGGGATGCATTTACACCAGGTCGTCTGGATCAGCATCTGATTCCGTTCTATGAAAAAGATACCGCTGCAGGTACTCTGGATGATACAAGAGCTCTTGAGCTTCTTGAGTGCCTCTGGGTTAAACTGTTCAACTCTCCGGCTCCGGTTAAAGTTGGCGTAACCTTAAAAGAGTCCGGTACATACGTAGACTTCGCAAACATCAACTCCGGCGGTGTTAAGGAAGATGGTACTGATGCAGTTAACGCTGTTTCTTACTTAATCCTTGACTGTATGGAAGATATGAGACAGAACCAGCCGAACTCCAACGTACAGATTTCCAAAGTTACTCCGGATAAGTTCTTAAAGAGAGCTTGCGAGATCGCTCGTCAGGGCTGGGGCCAGCCGGCATTCTACAATACCGATGAGCTGATTCAGGAGCTGGTAAATCAGGGCAAATCTCTGGTAGATGCAAGAAACGCTGGATGCTCCGGATGTGTTGAGACAGGTGCATGGGGAACCGAGGCTTATTGGCTGACCGGTTACTTAAACATCCCTAAGTGCTTACAGCTCGCTCTGTATGATGGCTACGATGTAATGTTCAAAAAACAGATCGGACCGCACACCGGCAAAGCAGAAGACTTCAAATCCTATGACGAACTGTGGAACGCATTCAAGACACAGCTTGAGTACATCATCGATGTTAAGATGCGCGGCAACCTGGTTATCGAGAGAATCTACTCTCAGATGATGCCGGCTCCGTTCCTTTCCATATGTACCGATGACTGTATCAAGAAAGGTAAAGACTACAACGCAGGCGGCCCGAGATACAACACAAGCTACATCCAGGGTGTTGGTATCGGCACTATTTCCGATGCACTCTCCGCTATCAAGTTCAACGTATTTGACAATCAGAAGTTTACCATGAAAGAACTCATCGACGCTATGAACGACGATTTCAAGGGCCATGAGGACATTCTGAACCTGGTTAAGAATAAAACTCCGAAATACGGCAACGATGATGATTATGCAGATGACATCATGGTAAGTGTATTCAATGAGTACAAAGATTATATTACCGGCAGACCGACCACCAGAGGCGGTGTATATCATGTAGATATGCTTCCGACCACCTGCCACGTATACTTCGGTGATGTTATGATCGCTACTCCGAACGGCCGTCTGGCTCATAATCCTCTGTCTGAGGGTATCTCTCCTGAGAAGGGTGCTGATATCAACGGACCGACCGCAGTTGTTAAATCCTGCTCCAAGATGAACCACTGTGAGACCGGCGGTACTCTGCTGAACCAGAAGTTTACTCCGGCTGCTATCGCAGGCGAGAAGGGTATTGACAACCTGGCTGCTCTGATTCGTTCCTACTTTGCTATGAACGGACATCATATGCAGTTTAACGTTATCGACCGCCAGACTCTGATCGAAGCTCAGAAGAACCCGGAGGAATACAAGGAACTGATCGTCCGCGTAGCCGGATACAGTGACTACTTCCGTAACCTGGATAAACCGCTTCAGAATGAGATCATTGAGAGAACCGAGCAGAGCTTTGGAGGCTGTGGCTGCTGTTAATTGCTCGCAACCGTTTGACAACTCTAAAAATCTTCATTGCAACATATTAATGCCTTCTATGAAAATGATATAGCCCCAAAAGGGCGGAAAGCCCCGGCAGCGAAACTGCCGGGGCTTTCTTATTTCTTTATCCTTATCTCAATATCAGATATTCCGCTCTACTCTGTTATCATTTTTGACCTTCTCATACAAATAACCGCCAGGGCAACTGCCAATCCGCCTGACAGCACCTTGCTGATCATATAGGCTGTTACCCAGTTTCCCGGTATCAGGGACGCTACAAGGGTCATCTGACCGCCTACCACATAGGCGCCTGCAACAGAGAAAGCCGCATTTAATACTTTTCCGCGCTTATCCATCTTGGAAAACAATGGCAGCATCGCAAGGCTCTGTATAAAGGAAAGGAACAGTCCGACAACTGCCTCCTCATTGATACCCAGGATCGCCCCGATGCGCTGGATCGGCTTTTGGAGACGTTTTAACGCCACCTGCGACAGCACCAGACCGCCGCACGCTGCGATGACCATACGGAGTACCATAAAAAGCATTTCCTCAATCAGAGCATTCTCGACAACCGCATACTTCGGCATAAAAATTCCGAAGACTGCCACACCAAACAGGAAAAAACTAAAAATACGGATCGCATTTCCGATGAAAATCATGATCTTCATCGTCAGCTCCGGAACCAGCACAAATGCCGCAATCAACACCACGCACAGCACCAGCACCGGGATCATATTAAAAAAGAGCTGACGGACAGGCAGACCCAGCATCAGACCTCCGACCGCCAGACCAGACGGTATGGCAATCAGCCCGAAGATGAATCCCCGCATCAGCTCTCCTATTTCATCTTTTCGAACGGCTGCCAGAAAGACCGGCAGCTGGTATCCGACCGTCATTCCCAGACTGCCTGCTACCATCGCACCGGTAAATGCTGCCAGCGCCGGTGTCGCCGCCAGCTTCTGTGCCATGCCAAGCGCCCCCATATCCGGCGCCAGAAGGCAGCTTGGAATGAGCGCCGGATCAAATGGCATATGCTTTGCCGCCTCCGCAATCGCTTCCGCGTGCGTCTGCACATATGTAACTCCGATCGCATAAAATCCTACCGTGGACATCGCCAGACCGCCCATCGTGGCAAGCCCCTTTTCAAAGTTCGGCATCAGCCCCAGCTTTCCTCCCAGTATCTCATCCAAAAGCCCGGCTGCCGCAAATACAAGCATGATCGCAATGAATATGTTCATAAGACCTACCTCTCAGCTTTTCCCTATTTCTCTATTCCCCTGTTTTCACTTATTTTCCCTCTATCAGGCACATTTCTCTGTCAATCACAATTCTTTTTTACCTCGCCAGCAGCTGTATCAGCACGCCCCCGATGGTCAGCATCAGTGCCCCGCAGGAACGCGTCACAATCTGTGCAAATGGAAGCAGTTCCATCCGTTTTGAACTGCTGAGCACCGCTACATTTCCGGAGCCGCCCATGTTCGTTGTACACATCCCCGCTGCGATCGATGATTCCAGCGGATAAAATCCCATCTTGATGCCGATCAATCCGGCGGTCAGTGTGATCGCCCCGACAATCAGCACGACACTGAGCAGATAAAATGGAGTGATCGTGTGTAAAATCGTCTTTAAATCAATCAGCGTCGCCCCGATTCCGGTCAGCGCCGCCGCTGTCCAGCTGTGGATCGCGAACTGTCCCCACTCTCTCGCCGCGTCCTCCAGGCGCTCTGAAAGGATTCCCGTTCCCTTCACAATCACAACTGCTACAATCATCCACGCATACGTCGGTACAATCGAAATAAAATGATGGCAGAGCGCCCCCAGTTCATAAAATGCCATTGAAATGATAAGCCCCGTACATAAGAGTGCGAAGGTCGGTTTCATCGGAGGCTGTTTCTTCACTTCGTGACCATCATTGACAAGGCAGCCATTTCCGGTCAGGGATGGCTTTCGCTCGCCGATATTATTGGCTAAACCGCCAAAAATGATCGCCACACAATTTCCCAGCACCGTCGCCGGTGCGATCCGCGTCAGGATCTGTCCGGCGTCCGTCCCCAGAACCGACGAATACATTGCCGACAGAGGCACTGCTCCCGCCGTCATGCCGCCGCTCGTCATCGGAATACCGATATACAGGATGCCTTCCAGAAAACTATCCCCCATCACCATACCGAGCAGACCTGAAAGTATCACGCCGACTGCCAGCGATATGACAGCTGTCGGAAGCAGTTTCACCGTTGCGCGGATCAGAAGCCCGCGGTCGATATTGAAAAGACTTCCTGTGATCAGCGCTGAGATATAGAAGACCAGAAATCCTTCTTTGTTGACAAAATTGTCCAGGATCTCATGCGTCTGCTCCGGAATTAGCCCCAGCGCCTGGATGACCGCCGCCCCCAGAATACAGATGACCGAGCCGCCAGGTACGTTTTCACAACCGGTGTATGATTTCCTAAAAAATTGAGTCCCCCGCCCAGCACCATCAGCGCAATCATGCCGCCGACCAAGCCTGCCGGAAGACAGTCCATATACATACAGACCACCACCAGCGCCAAGATGCCTAGATACAGAGGGATGGAAAAACCAGCGATCGTATTAGCTTTGCCAGATATTTCTTTCCTCTCTTGCTGCATTTTTCATTTCACCTCTGAGTATTAATTTCTTCCACAACACTTCTTATATTTCTTCCCAGATCCGCAAGGACACGGATCATTCGGATAAATCTTCTCCACCTTTTTCGCGGTTACCGGTGCTGGCTGGGACATTTCCGGCACCATCGCCGGCATGCCGCCGATCATACCTCTCTCACTTAATTCCCATGGTTTATTTCCACGGTTTTCTTTTGTTCTCGTATTGTTGAACGCATCCATGAGAAGTCTTAAAAATTCGCCCATCTGCTGCTCGCTCTGGAAAACAATCCCTTCTTCATGCATCTTATTCATCAGTTCTGCCGGTGATTTTCCTTCATAACTGCTGGCCCACGTCTCAAAGCACCATCTAGCCGCTTTCTCATACGGCACATCCAATTTTTTTATGAAATAGGACTCCAGCTCCTTATAAGCCAGTACCCCTGCCTCATACCCTTTCTGACAGATTTCATCCAACTGCTGTGCAGACGGAATATAGAATTTTTTATTCTGCTGCTGTTTCAACAAAGCAGTGAGTCCATCCCCCTCAAAAACTGGAAGATGTACATACAAGCCCCTCTCGGAATAAAGCGGATTCTCTTTCGGCAGGTTCTGCATTCCCAGTTTCTCCATCGGGAAAATGCAAGATTCTGTGATGTCCTCCGGCATTTCCTGCAGCATCCCGATCATTTCTTCGATCGTGCCTTTCACCTTCAATTTGTACAGTTCATACAAAATTTCCAGCGGCGCAATCTCATAATAATCGATAAAGAAGCTGATACACTTCATCAGCCAGCCTTTTTTGCTCTGAACCGCCCGGAATGCCTCATCGTCAATCCCGCTAAAACCCTGTGCAATCTCTTCAAAGACAGTAAAGCAGTCACTCACTTCCTCAAAACTTCCAAGTACGTATTTATATAACTGCATTCCATCCATAATCTCTTCTGCAGAAATTTTCTGTGGCTCGGTACAGGCTTTGCGAAAAAGCACCATCTGCTCTTTCGTCAGGCATGAAAGTCTACCCCGGAGTGCCTCTTCCGTCGTTAAATATTCTACAATTCGGTCAATCAGGTCATCCTTTTTAAGTCGGGAACAGTTCTTTAACTCGTAGCTTCTTGCTTCGTTTAATAAGTCTTCTTTGGTCCATTCTTTTAAATATTCTCTTAATAACATACCATTTCCTTTTCTCATCTTACATCGTTTCATGCTTCTCTTCATATTTTTTTATTATACTTTTAAATGCACATGGATTGCAAGATATATCGTTACATATTTCTGCTTCGCGCGAGTGCGCATCATTGACATTACACAAAAATACAGCCTGTCTCCAAACTTCTCAGGAAACAGACTGTATCGATTAAGGATTATGGTAAATAAAGGATTGTCGTAACTGTTCAGTAGGTCTGCGCATTTACTGCGCTGACCGTACGAAAACATGGGCCAGCAGGCAAAAATCCCATTGCCGCAGGCAATTTTTAATGGATTTTTGCGCGTGACTGTGAAGGTACTGAACAGTTACGGATTGTCTATATTTTACAGAAATACTGCCAGCTCTTCCAGAGGCTTGCGATCTGCATGCAGCCTGGACGGATGAGCTGTCTCTGCCGGATATCCAAGCGGCAGATAGGCCGTCGGCTGTAAGCCCTTCATCTCCGGGAACTGCTCCAGCAATTTTTCTGGATTAAACATACCAACATACGTTGTTCCCAGTCCCAGTTCTGCTGCCTGCAGCATCATCTGGGAAACCGCCAATGTCACATCGATCTCTCCATGGTTTTTCCCGTCCTCTTCCCGTTTCCAGGAAATCTCTGGATCATAGGCTGCTACAATCACAACCGGCGAATGAAAATGACACGCCGTACATGCATCCGCTTTCGCCAGAGCCTCCTCACTCTGCATCACGAAAAAGCGCTGTGGCTGTAAGTTATGTGCCGTCGGGGCTTTGCGTCCTGCCTCCAGCACTTTCTGTAATTTTTCCGCCTCAACCGGGCGGCTGTCAAATTTACGAAGTGAATAACGTGCATCACATAATTCTTCAAATTTCATAGTAATCAAAACTCTCCTTTGTATTGCAACTAATAACTACGAATCCGATCCGAATCCTCTTCTCCCGTTTTCTCGATCTTCCGGATCTCCACCACATAGCTGCTCTTATCGTTGACCTTCACTTCCACCTGGTCACCCACATGGTGTCCTTCGATCGCTTTTCCGAGCGGCGACTCGATGCTGATCCGGTTTTCCAGGGAATTGCCCCGGATGCTCGTTACCAGACGGTATACTTCTTCCTCGTCGTCATCCTCAAAATACAGGGTAACCGTATCATTCATTCCGACCTCATCCGGGCGGGATTCTTCCGATACGATCTTAGCGTGCTTCAGCATATTTTCCAGATAGCGAATACGGCTTTCATTCCGGTTCTTATCCTTCTTAGCAGCATAATATTCGAAGTTTTCGCTCAAGTCACCCTGTGCGCGCGCCTCCTTGACCGCCTCGATCGCCTCTTTGCGGACCACCAGCTTCCGATGGTCGATCTCTTCCTGAATCTTCTTTACATCACTTTCTGTCAGCTGCTCTCTCATGTCTTACTCTGCCAGTCCCTTTTTTTCTATCATTTCTATAACCTGTGCTACATATTTTCCGCAGATTTCATCCGTCGGTGCCTCGACCATCACGCGGATCAGCGGCTCCGTACCACTCGGACGAACTAAGATTCGACCGGTATCGCCCAAGGCATCCGATACCGTCTGAACCTCCGCCTGCACGTCGCGGTCTGCCTGCGCCGCCTCTTTATCCTTGACTCTGACATTTTTCAGAACCTGCGGATAAATCTGCACCTCATCAGCCAGCTTTGCAAGTGTCTCTTTCTTCTCCAGAATCACTTCCATCAGCTTTAATGATGTCAAAATGCCATCTCCGGTCGTCGCGTGCTTGCTGAAAATGATATGGCCCGACTGCTCGCCTCCCAGGCAGTGACCGTTCTGGGACATATTTTCATAGACATACTTATCGCCAACCGCCGTCTTCTCATAGGAAATGCCCTCGCGCTCAAATGCCTTATAAAGACCGAAGTTCGACATAACCGTGGTGACAACCGTATTGTTGACCAGCGTCCCCTGTTCTTTCATGTATTTTCCACATACATAGAGGATCTTGTCGCCATCCACCAGCTTGCCCTCACTGTCCACTGCCAGGCAGCGATCCGCATCTCCATCATAAGCGAATCCAACGTCCAGATGATTTTCAACCACATATTTCTGCAGTCCCTCGATGTGGGTGGAACCGCAATTTGTATTGATATTCAGACCATCCGGCGTGTTGTTGATGACATGTGTCTCCGCGCCCAGTGCGTCGAATACGTTTTTCGCAATCGCGGAAGCGCTTCCGTTTGCACAGTCAAGACCTACCCGCATATTTTTGAAAGACCGTGTTGCCAGGGAAATCAGATAACCGATATAGCGGTTGCGTCCCGCCGCATAGTCAACGGTGCGTCCGATCGCATCGCGCTTGGCAAATGGAATCTCGCCCATCTCGCCATCCAGATACGACTCAATCTTCTCGATCGTCTCCTCCTCCAGTTTCTCGCCGCGTCCGTTGATAACCTTGATTCCGTTGTCATAGTATGGATTGTGGCTTGCGGAGATCATGATACCGCAGTCAAACTCCTCGGTGCGTACAACATACGATACACTCGGAGTGGTTGTCACGTGAAGCAGATAGACATCTGCGCCGGAAGCGGTCAGTCCCGATACCAGCGAATATTCAAACATATAGCTGCTGCGTCTCGTATCCTTGCCGATCACAACCCGGCAGCGATCTGCTTTCGTCTTCTGTCCATAATACCAGCCCAGGAAACGACCTACTTTATAGGCATCCTCCACGGTCAGCGTCACATTTGCCTCGCCGCGGAATCCGTCTGTTCCAAAATATTTACCCATTTTAAGAGCTCCTCCTACATCACCAAATACAGAGTCCAAAGGTCATGTACATTTATGGAAATCCCCCACTAACATACATGACCTTCTACGATTTTGATTCCAACCTAAAGAAAATCCTGCAGCCAACGGCACTTCACACTTTCTGCCTCTGCTGCTTTCTATGTCTGATTGCACATTTTTTACTGAATTTCTTTCAGATAGCGACCTACCGCATCCTGCCAGGACGGAAGGCGCTCAAATCCGTTGTCCGAAAGTTTTTCTTTGCTGATCCGGCTGTTCATCGGGCGTTTTGCCTGACCCGGATAAGCAGCTGTATACTCGGCAGTGCTGACCGGCGTCACCTTGACATCCATGCCCGCCTGCTTAAAGATCTCAACTGCAAATTCATACCAGCTGCAAAGTCCTTCATTCGTCGCATGGTAACGACCATATTTGTCACTCTGAATCATATCAACCAGCAGACGCGCCAGATCGTATGTGTAAGTCGGGGAACCGATCTGATCATCCACAACACTGACTGCCCCGCGCTCTTTGCCAACGCGCAGCATCGTCTTGATGAAGTTCTTGCCGTTCACGCCAAATACCCACGCGATACGGACGATGAAAAACTTCTTTACCAGCTCCTCGACTGCCAGCTCACCCTCATACTTCGACTGACCGTAGGCGTTGAGTGGTTCCCGGTGGTCATCCGGCTCCCACGGGCGGGTGCCCTGACCGTTGAATACATAATCGGTGCTGATGTACATCATTTTGATGTCCAGACCTTTGCAGACCTCAGCGATATTTCTCGTTCCATCTGCATTGACTTTACGGCAGAGTTCCATGTTCTGTTCCGCTGCGTCTACTGCAGTATATGCAGCGCAGTGGATCACTGCATCCGGCTTTGCCTCGGTGATCACGCGGCGGCATGCCTCTGCATCGGTAATATCCATCTCATCGACATCCACACCGATGCCAGTAAGACCCTGTTTTTTCAGCTCATTCATCACGTCATAGCCAAGCTGGCCTTTAACGCCTGTCACTAATACTCTCATTATAATCTATCTCCATACATTTTTTCGAAGTACTGGCTGTACTCACCGCTTAAAATGTGTTTCCACCAGTCCTGATTGTTCAGATACCAGTCGATCGTCTGGCGAATGCCGGTGTCAAAATTGTATTTCGGCTTCCAGCCAAGCTCCGTCTCGATCTTGGTCGGATCGATCGCATAACGGCGGTCATGACCCGGACGATCCTTGACGTAACGGATCAGGCTTTCCGGCTTGTCCAGCGCTTTCAGGATGGTTTTGACAACCTCCAGGTTGGTCCTCTCATTGTGTCCGCCGATGTTGTAAATCTCACCGACGCGTCCCTTGTGGAGAATCAGATCGATCGCCTCACAATGATCGGATACGTGCAGCCAGTCGCGAACGTTCGCGCCGTCGCCGTATACCGGAAGTTCCTCGTCTGCCAGCGCACGGCTGATCATCAGCGGAATCAGCTTCTCCGGAAAATGATATGGACCGTAATTGTTGGAGCAGCGGGATACTGTCACTGGAAGTCCGTAGGTTCTATGGTATGCCAGTACAAACAGATCCGCACTCGCCTTGGAAGAAGAGTACGGGCTGGAGGTATGAAGCGGGGTTGTCTCCGTGAAGAAGAGATCCGGGCGGTCTAACGGCAGATCGCCGTATACCTCATCGGTCGATACCTGATGATAACGTTTAATTCCATAGGTGCGGCAGGCATCCAGCAGGGTGGTCGTTCCCATGACATTGGTACGGACAAATGCCTCCGGATCCGTGATGGAACGGTCTACATGGCTCTCTGCTGCAAAGTTTACTACGATGTCCGGCTTTTCTTCCTCGAAGAGTTTAAACACGAAGTCGCGGTCTGCGATATCGCCGTGTACAAATTTGTAATTTGGTTTGTTTTCAACCGGTTTCAGTGTCTCTAAGTTGCCCGCATAGGTCAGAAGATCCAGATTGATGATCTGATACTCCGGGTATTTATTTACCATATGGTGTACGAAGTTTCCGCCGATGAATCCGGCTCCGCCTGTCACGATAATCTTCATTGTTTTAACTCCTTTTAATTCTGATGTATTTTATCAACATATTTCCCATCCAGTACGTCTTTCAGATATTTGCCATACTGGTTTTTCTTGTATACCTCGTATGCCTCCAGCACTTCTTCCTTGCTGATCCATCCGTTTAAGTACGCAATCTCCTCCAGGCACGCGATCTTGCGGTGCTGGTGGGTCTCTACTGTCTTAACGAAATTGGTTGCCTCAACTAAAGACTCATGTGTACCGGTATCGAGCCAGGTAAAGCCCTGTCCCAGAAGAATAACATCCAGATCGCCATTTTCCAGATAGATGCGGTTCAAATCGGTGATCTCAAGCTCACCTCTGGCAGACGGTTTTAACTGTTTCGCATACTCTACTACCCGGTTGTCATAGAAATACAGACCCGTTACACAGTAATTGGACTTCGGTTTCTCCGGCTTCTCCTCGATGGAGATCGCCTTGCCCTGGTCGTCAAATTCTACGATACCGAAGCGCTCCGGATCATCGACATAGTAGCCGAATACAGTCGCGCCCTCTTTCTTGGCAGAGGCAGCACGCAGGCGTTTCACAAGTCCCTGACCCTGGAAAATATTGTCCCCCAGAATCATCGCTACGGAATCATCCCCGATGAACTCCTCGCCGATGATAAATGCCTGTGCCAGTCCATCCGGACTTGGCTGCACGGCATAGCTTAAATGTAAACCAAACTGATGTCCATCGCCCAACAATTCCTTAAAACGCGGTGTGTCATCCGGTGTCGAAATAATCAGAATATCCCGGATTCCCGCGTTCATCAGAACGGAGATCGGATAGTAAATCATCGGTTTGTCATAAATCGGAAGCAGCTGTTTGGAAGTTACGCGTGTCAGCGGGTAAAGGCGTGTGCCTGAACCGCCTGCTAAAACGATACCCTTCATATCTTGTTCTCCTCATATGTTTTATTTTCACGCCTCTTTTCTAAAAAAAGGCAGATCTCATCACTATAAGTAATATACCACATTTGCCTGCTGCTTGCAAATTTATTTGCCTTACACTTCTTCTATGTTTACACATAATTTTCCCTCTACTGTTCTTGCATTCCACAACCCATGAGCATCATTCATCCACTGCATACACAATCGTCCGCGCATCCGCAAATTCATAACTGCATGTCACAAAGGAATACAAGTGGGAAACCTCCTCGTCTGGCAGTTCGCGAAACCGGCATCCCTCCGTCATTTCTTCTATATAAGGATGCATCTCCGACCGATCCGCAAATTCCGTCCTACGCCGTTCCCCCTGACTGCCCGCAGTGAGCGCTGCAATCAGACGGAGTGTCCGCCTTTTCCCATCTGGGAAATAGAGGTAAGCAGTCCGATGCTTCTGGAAGAAATCTTCGTCTTTCAGGCGGACCAGCTCGGAAAACCGGCTTCCGTCCTTCATATGATGCCCGTAAAAGATCGAATGAAAATCCGACGCATCCGGTGCACTCTCGCAGTCCAGAAAGACGGTCCCGGCTGGATCTGGTTTTCCATCCAGCCCGATGCTGCGGTACGATTCATTGTCGCTTGTCTGGACAATCGGTTCGTCGATGTGAGTACCGGGAATGCGAATCCAGGCAATGACGTCAGCATTCTGGCATTTTAAGGCTGCGAAATCTGGCTGCCATATCGGCTCTGACGCATCTGAATCAGATTTTCCAGATAAATTCTTCTCTACCTTTCCTTCAGATTGTGAATCTCTGTTTTCCGCCCTTCTAACCGCATCCCCCACACCATCCGCCAGAACCAGACATCCAATCACGATCAAAAAAGCACAGAAGATGCGGCGTGCCCAGCGGGCAGCGCCGTCTCCTGTGCGCTTCTTAGTACCCAAATTTTCCTTCCAGCGATTCATCTTCGCGGATCCAATCTTCTACATCGACTTTTCGGTACTCATTTTTCGTATCACGGATATAGACATGTTCAATTCCGGCATTGATTACCATGCGCTTGCACATCGAACAGCAGCTCGATTTTTCCACATACCCGCCGGTTCTCGCATCGACACCGGTCAGATACAGCGACGCGCCGATCATGCGCTCTCTGGAGGCACTGATCAGGGCATTTGCCTCGGCATGGACACTGCGGCACAACTCGTACCGCTCGCCGCGCGGCACATGAAGCTCCTCGCGGATGCAGCGACCGATATCGGAACAGTTTTTCCGTCCGCGCGGGGCGCCCACATAGCCGGTCGAGATAACCTCATCGTTATTCACAATCACTGCCCCGTAGTGCTTTCGCAGACAGGTACTCCGCTGCGAAACCATTTCCGCCAGATCCAAATAATAATTGACTTTATCTCTTCTTTCCATATAGGATCCCCCTTCCGTTTTCTCTAATTCTTTAGATGCCCTCATTCATCTTCGCCAGCTTCGCCGCCTGATCGGCTGCAATTAAGCTGTCAATGATCTCATACAGATCGCCGTCCATGATCGAATCGATCTTATACAAGGTCAGTTTGATGCGGTGCTCGGTCACACGTCCCTGCGGGAAGTTATAGGTACGGATCTTCTCGGAACGGTCACCGGTACCGATCTGGCTGCGGCGTTCTGCCGCTTCCTCGTTCTGGCGTCTCTCCAGCTCCAGATCATATAGCTTGGAACGCAGAAGACGGAACGCCTTTTCCTTGTTCTGTAACTGCGATTTCTCAGTCTGGCTGTAGATCACGATACCGGTCGGAATATGGGTCAGACGTACCGCGGAGTCAGTCGTGTTGACACACTGTCCACCGTTTCCGGACGCACGCATAACGTCAATACGGATATCTTTATCATCGATGACAACGTCCACATCCTCTGCCTCCGGCATCACGGCAACCGTCGCGGTCGAAGTATGGATACGTCCGCCGGACTCGGTCTCCGGCACACGCTGTACGCGGTGGACACCGCTCTCGTACTTCATCTTGGAGTAAGCGCCCTGGCCGGTAATCATGAAAACGACCTCCTTGAAGCCGCCGATTCCATTTTCACTGACGCTGACAAGCTCAGTTTTCCAGCGGTTGCGCTCTGCAAAGCGCACATACATACGGTACAGTTCGGACGCAAATAATGCCGCCTCATCGCCGCCTGCACCTGCACGGATCTCGACGATAACGTTCTTTTCATCGTTCGGATCTTTCGGAAGAAGCAGAATTTTTAATTCCTGCTCCAGATCTTCAATGCGCTTTTTCGCAGCATTTAACTCTTCCTTCGCCATCTCGCGCATCTCCTCGTCGGATTCCTCATCCAGAAGCGCCAGACTGTCCTCTACGTCCTGTTTTGCCTTCTTATACTCTTTATATGCCTCCACAATCGGAGCCAGATCCGACTGCTCCTTCATCAGCTTGCGGAAACGATTTGTATCGCTTGCCACTTCCGGGCTGCCGAGCTCTTCCATCAGCTCTTCATAACGGATCAGCAAATCATCCAATCTGTCAAACATGATATCCTCCTCTATCGTCTAACGGTTCCACCGTGCCTTTACCACGCGGTTAAGCCCCGGCTCATCCTTTATCACTTCTATCTCCCGATACCCGGCGATGGTCAGTATCCGGCTGACCGCCTCCGCCTGATCATATCCTATCTCAAAATATACGCAGCCGCCCTTGTTCAGATGTTTGCTGCACTCCAGCGCCAGAACCCGGTAAAAATACAGACCGTCCTCGCTGCCGTCCAGCGCCAGCCGCGGCTCATGGTCGCGTACCTCCGGTTCCAGACCGTCGATCACCGCCGATGGGATATACGGCGGATTCGACACAATCACATCGTACATGACATCCGCCTCCACTGCCTGAAACAGATTGCTCTGCAAAAGTGTCAGGCTGTGTTCCTCGATCTCTGCCTGCAGGCGCGGTCCCTTTGCCAGCCACGTTTTCAGGCGGATGCACCACGGATCCTCCGATACCTGAAACGATTCTGACCGCGCAGTTCCCTTCTGAATCAAAAAGAGACGTCTCGCATTTTTCTTTGCCACGCGCAGCGCCGCCTCGGAAATATCCACCGCCGTCACGTTCTGGTAGCCGCCAAGCACGGCAAGGCTGATCGCGATACAGCCGGATCCGGTACACATATCCAAAAGTTTCAGATCCTTTTCCGGGTAATCCCGAAGAACCCGCTCAACTAACGTCTCCGTATCCTGGCGCGGAATCAGGACATTTTCATCGACAGAAAATGTCATTCCCATAAAATCCTGCATTCCCAGAATCTGCTGCAGTGGAATGCGCTCTGCCCGTTTCTGAAGCATTTCCTGATAGCGCCCATAGCCCTTTTCCAGGCGTTCCGCATGGATCGGACGGTTCTGATCCAGATAATAATGCACCCGGTCAATCTCGAACGCCGCTTCCATCAGATACCAGGCATCCGTCCCTGCGTCCGGCACACCCGCCTCACTTAAGCGCGCGCCGCCCTCATCCAACAGTTCTCTCCAGGTCAGGTCTGTTCTTCCGTTTTCCTCGCTCATCGACTCATCCCCTCTGTCGTACCGTGTTCTATTTATGACTCTTCCAGCTGCTTTTCCCAGCCTGGGAAATTCTCCGTCAGGTATTCTCTCCAGTCAAAAACTGCCTCGGTCGCCGCGATCGCCACCTCAATCATCGAGTCATCCGGCTCCTTCGTCGTCAGACCCTGCATCCACATACCCGGACGGCTCACCAGATCCATAAACTTCGAATTGCTCCGTCCGGCGCACTGCAATACCTCATATGATATACCTGCAATGACCGGAACCAGAATAATACGGCTCAGAATCCGCATCCAGATCGTATCGACCCGGATCACCATAAACATCAGAATACTGATCACCATGACAATCAATATGAAACTGGTACCACAGCGCTTGTGCTCCTTAGAGCTCTCGCGCACATATTTTACCGTCAGCGGATGTCCGTGTTCCACACAGTTGATGCACTTGTGCTCCGCCCCGTGGTACATAAATGTCCGCCGGATGTCCTCCATCCGCGAAACGAGTTTAATATAGATAATAAAAATCGCGATCCGGATCACACCTTCCAGCACTGCCATCAGATGATCCGATGTGATAACTCCCTTAAACAGGTTCGCAATCCCCAGCGGCAGGAGCATAAAAATAGCAATTGCCAGGATAAACGAAATTACCAGCACTGCTGCCATGATCGCACTCTCCAGCTTCTCGCCGAACACACGGTCTAAAAGCTGTTCGAATTTTCCCGGCTCTGCATCCTCATCATCTTCAAAAAAGCTGGCGGAATACGACAGACTCCGCATGCCGATGATCATCGAATCTGCAAACCGGAACACGCCGCGCACAAACGGGAGCTGTAAAATCTTCGCTTTTTTCGTGATACTCTGGTATGTGTCTTTTTTTACTTCTATCTCTTTGTCAGGCCGGCGGACTGCCACTGCATAGTCCTCGCCTTTCATCATCATGATTCCTTCAATTACCGCCTGACCGCCAATTCCTGAATACTTCATGCTGTCCTTTCAAAATAAAAAAAGAAGAAAACAAAAAGGCTGAGTTTAATGTCGCCACTAAAACCCAACCTTTACATGGTTCAAACTTATTTGCCTGCGTTGATGCCGTACTTGCGGTTGAACTTATCGATACGTCCGCGGGCAGCGGCTGCTTTCTGCTGGCCTGTGTAGAATGAATGACACTTGGAGCAAACCTCTACGTGGATGTCTTTCTTGGTAGAACCAGTTACGAACTCGTTACCACAGTTGCAAACTACTTTTGCCTGATAATAGGCTGGATGGATTCCTTCTCTCATTTCTTTCACCTCTCTGAATTTTTCATTGCGATTTCCGACCGCTTTTTTAATTGCAAGCCGTCTTAAAACGGCTCTATATAAAGCTCCGCACATCCAGGCACGCTATTCCATCATTTAAGCGTTCCTTCCACTCGTAAGGACGACTCACGCAGATGTCAGAACTACCGTCTGTTAATACAGCCTTATAATTATATCATGGTGTGTACTTTTTAGCAAGCAATTTTATCTATTTTTCAATACTATTTTTCTTCTTACAGTCCTGTTTTCCTGCCTGGAAGAAAGTCCTCACAGATGCGCTATTGGTGAAACATGATTTTTAGTAAAATGACCCCTTTTTCCGCGTGATCTCCACAAATTCCGTATTGTTCTTCGTCTTGGCAAACAGATCCAGGATCCGCTCAACGGTATCCTCCGGTTTCTGCGTGTTGGTCGCCTTGTGAACGATATCGACCGCTTCCGCCTCGGCGGACGAAAGAAGCAGATCATCTCTTCGCGTACCGGAACGCAGGATATCGAGCGCCGGGAAGATGCGCTTCTCGGAAAGTTTGCGGTCAAGAACCAGCTCCATGTTGCCGGTTCCCTTAAATTCCTCGTAAATAACATCGTCCATACGGCTGCCCGTCTCAATCAGCGCGGTCGCCAGAATCGTCAGGCTGCCGCCCTCGCGTATATTTCTCGCCGCACCGAAGAAGCGCTTCGGCATATGCAGCGCTGCCGGATCCAAACCACCTGAAAGAGTTCGTCCACTCGGCGGAACCACCAGGTTGTAAGCCCTCGCCAGACGGGTGATACTGTCTAAAAGAATCATAACGTCCCTTCCGTGCTCGACAAGGCGCTTCGCCCGTTCTACTACCATCTCCGACACACGTTTATGACGCTCCGGCAGCTCGTCAAACGTTGAATAGATGACCTCGACATTTTCTCCCGTTACCGTCTCACGGATATCTGTCACCTCCTCCGGACGCTCATCAATCAGAAGGATGATCAAGTGCATTTCTGGATGGTTCTTTGTGATGGTCGTCGCCACCTGCTTTAACAGGGTGGTCTTTCCGGCTTTTGGCGGGGATACGATCATGCCTCGCTGTCCTTTTCCGATCGGGGACAGCAGATCCATCACGCGCATCGCCATGGAAGTCTTAACCCCCGGATATTCCAGGTGCAGACGTTCATTTGGGAAAATTGGCGTCAGATTTTCAAAATTCGGACGTTTTTCCACCACGCTGGTCGGGTATCCATTGACCGAATTAATATATAATAATGCGGCAAATTTCTCCGTCGCCGACTTCACACGACGGCTTCCGCGCACGATATCACCAGTTTTCAGATTAAAACGGCGGATCTGGGACGGCGCCACATAAACGTCATTTTCACCCGGCAGGAAGTTTTCACAACGGATAAATCCAAATCCATCCGGCATAACCTCCAGGATTCCGTTCGCTCGATGCCGCTGTCCAGCTCCTGAAATTCATTTTTCAGATCCTCCATGCGTGCATTTTCCACCTCAGTACGGGTGCTTTCCATCTGCTGCACCGGCGCGGTACGTTCCGGCTGACTGTACTCGGAGGCTGCTTCTGCCATCTGCGGTGCCGGTGCGGTATGTTCCGGCTGGCTATACTCGGTTCTTGCGCTCATCGCTTCATTGTAATTGTTACGCGGCACATAGGAATTTCTCTGATACCCCTCTCGCTGCGTGTACTCGCGTCTGCGATTATCCTGATAACGGGTATTATTATTCTCACGGCGTGTATAGGAGCCGTATTCATTCCGGCGGTATCCGCCTTCGCTGCGGCGCTCATAACTGGAATTCTGCCCTCCCGCAGCCCGTTCTCCGTTGGCAGATCTCCGCGGCTGCGAATACGTCTGTGCCGATGTATTCTGCCCTGCATCCGTTCTGCGCGGCTGCACGTGCATTTCCGTTCTCTCTGCCGGTTCCGCCGATCCAGCCGGATGCTCACTGACAGAAGCCTGGGGCGTTTCTTCTTTCTGTCCCTCTTCCACCGGCTTCTCAAGTTCGCACAGCCTGTCTATGATCTCCGCCTTTTTCAGGGTGCTGATCCCCTTTAACCCCTGTGCCTTCGCCATTTCCCGAAGCTGCACCAGAGGGAGTGTCTTTAATTTTTCTCTCATATAATTCTCCTTGCCCTGTTTAATTGTGTCATATTCTCTGGGATTCAAAAATCAGAAATAAGAAACGTGTGGATGTCTTCCAGGTACTTACACGAAACCGGACAGGCAGATACCTGCCCGGCATACCTTTTTAACATAGCCTTTTATGCTGTGACTGCTCTTTATCCTGCAGCCACCTTGGTTTTATTATAAACGGTTTTCATAAAAATTCAAGTAGACATTTTCTTCATACATATCAATTCAGGAACATATGGGAAGCTTTTTCTCATTCAGAGCCCTTCAGGAAGCGCAGCCACTCCCCAATCTTCTTCTCATACCCATTTTCTGACGGGCGGTAAAATGTGCTGCCCTCCAGTCCATCCGGCAGGTACTGCTGCTTCACATAATGGTTCGGATAATCATGTGCATACTTGTACCCGTCGCCATGCCCCAGCTTCTCCGCCCCGCTGTAATGGCAGTCGCGCAGATGGGACGGCACCGTAAAGTTGCCCTTTAACCTGACCGCCTCCTGTGCCTCATCGACCGCCACATACGCCGCGTTGCTCTTCGGTGCGCTCGCCACATAGGTAGCCGCCTGCGACAGGATAATCCGCGCCTCCGGCAGACCAATCCGCTCCACTGCCAGCGCCGCGCTGACCGCAACCTGAATCGCCTGCGGATCCGCATTGCCGACATCCTCCGATGCACAGATCATGATACGCCGCGCAATAAATTTGATATCCTCGCCTGCATCCAGCATCTTCGCCAGATAATAAACTGCCGCATCCGGATCGGTACCGCGCATACTCTTGATAAACGCTGAGATCGTATCGTAATGGTTGTCCCCCGTCTTGTCATACTTCACGGCACGGCGCTGGATGCACTCCTGCGCCACATCGAGTGTAATGTGAATCAGCCCATCTCCACTCCGTTCCGTTGTGAGAATACCAAGCTCGATCGCATTGAGCGCCGCGCGCGCGTCTCCGCCTGCCATATCGGCCAGAAAATCGAGCGCCTCGTCCGTCGCCTCCGCGCGATAGCTTCCCATGCCCTTTTCCTTGTCATGGATCGCCCGCTCTAAAAGCTCGCGGATATCCGCATTTTCCAACGGTTTCAGCTCAAAAATACGTGATCGGGAAATCAGCGCCCCGTTGACCTCAAAATACGGATTCTCCGTCGTCGCACCAATGAGCAGAATCGTCCCGTCCTCAACAAACGGCAGAAGATAGTCCTGCTGCCCCTTATTAAAGCGGTGAATCTCGTCGATAAACAGGATCGTGCGCTTTCCGTACATCCCCAGCGCATCCTTGGCATCCTGCACGACCTGTTCCATATCTTTTTTCCCCGCCACCGTCGCGTTGAGCTGCTCAAAACGCGCGCTCGTCGTGTTGGCAATCACGCGCGCCAGCGTCGTTTTGCCCGTTCCGGGCGGTCCGTAAAAAATCAGCGATCCGAGCTTATCCGCCTTGATCGCCCGGTACAAAAGCTTATCCTTTCCTATGATATGCTTCTGTCCCACCACCTCGTCAAGCGTGGACGGGCGCAGCCTGGATGCCAGCGGTGCCTCCTGCTCGATCGTATTTTTCCGCATATAATCAAATAAATCCATCGTATCCTCTCAATCAATCAGACATTCTTCTATTGTAACAAAAGTATATCCTTCCGCCGTCAATGTGTCAATCGTTTCAAGCGCTGCATCGACCGAAGTCTGATATGCATCATGCATCAGCACCACTGTGTGAACCGCCGCATTTTTACAGATATGCTTCACAATCCGCGCCGTATTCCGGCTTTTCCAATCCAGCGTATCGACGTCCCAGAACACCGGCGTCATCGACACTCTCTCCTGAAGCTCCGTACTCCATGAACCATACGGCGGACGTATGTATTCCGGACGTTTTCCCGTGACCGCCTCGATCCAATCGGCCGTCTCCCGAATCTCCTCCACGCTCTTTTCAATCGGCTGGCGCGCCAGATCCACATGTGCCATGCAGTGAACCCCGATGAGATGACCGTCTTTAGCCATCTGTCGCACCAGTTCCTCATTACCCGGAATATTTTCCCCGACCAGAAAAAAAGAGGCTTTCACGCCCCTCTCGCGCAAGCCGTCCAGCAGCTTTTTCGTGTACACCCTGTGCGGTCCATCGTCGAAGGTCAGCGCCAGCTCCCCGCCGGAAAAGCATTCCGGGGAGGAAACCGTCTGGTCCGCCTGCTCCACTTTTGCCAAATCTTCCCACTGCATCCCCACTGCCAGCCTGCACACGATTCCTAAGAAACACAGATCCAGCAGCACTGCCGTGCACAGGCAGAGCAGTTTTTTCCTCATGGAACCCTTATTTTGAATGATCCGATTTACCATTTTAGACGTGTCAGCCCTGAACTGTGACAGGGCATCCCCTTTATATTTGCGTTTCCGCTTCCATGTATTATATGAACGCAAAAAAGGATCCAGACCTCCGCATTTCTGTCAGGTCTGAATCCTCTTTTTCTATTTAATGTGCTCTCGGAATCTTTCCGCCAGCCGCAAAAGCAAGTGCAGGAAAGACTCCGAGAGTACATTTTAACCTACTAGCGCCGAAATACCAAAGTAGGACAACACCACGATACCAAGCACAATCCGATAATATCCGAAAAACTTGAAATCATGCTTGCGGACATATCCCATCAGGAACTTGATCGAGTACACGGACACGCCAAATGCGACCACCATACCAAGAACCAGATAAATGAACTCCGCGAAAGAAAATCCGCCGCCCTGAATGAAAAATTTCACAATCTTTAAAAAACTCGCACCGAACATAACCGGAATCCCAAGGAAGAATGAAAATTCTGCCGCCGCCGGACGTGAACAGCCGATCAGCATCGCGCCCAGAATCGTCGCGCCCGAACGGGAAGTACCCGGAATCATCGCCAGCACCTGGAAACAGCCGATCAGTGCCGCTGTCTGGAACGAAATCTGCGTCACGCGCTCAATCGGAAAATGACGGTGTACGTTTCGATTTTCCAGTACGATAAACAAAACGCCGTAGAGAATCAGCATCGCTGCTACGACATAGCCATTCATCAGCTTATCCATGAAATGGTCAAGCGGAAGCCCAATCACCGCTGCCGGAATGCAGGCTATAATAATTTTTATCCACAAACGGATTGTACCGCGCTTCTGCGCCATCGATTTGTGCGGTGAAAACGGATTCAATTTATTGAAATACAGCACCATAACCGCCAGAATCGCACCCAGCTGGATGACAACCATAAACACTTCCCGGTACGCCTCGCTGACATCCAGATGGATGATCTCATCCACCAGAATCATATGCCCGGTACTGCTGATCGGAAGCCATTCCGTGAAACCTTCCACGATTCCCAGTACAATTACCTTTAAAATCTCAACAAAACTCATGTCTGCTCCTTCCTACACGTTTTCTATCTGCCAGTCGATCGGGGCAACACCATGTTCTTTTAAAAATTCATTGGTCTTGCTGAATGGGCGGCTGCCGAAAAATCCGCGGTACGCAGACAGCGGGCTCGGATGCGGTGCTTCGAGAATCAGATGCTTCGGATTATTAAGCATCGATTTCTTCGCTTGTGCCGGACGTCCCCACAGAATAAATACCATCGGACGGTCCTGCTCATTTAAGATCTTGATCGCAGCATCCGTAAACTCCTCCCAGCCGATTCCACGGTGGGAATTAGCCTGATGCGCGCGGACGGTCAGAACTGTGTTCAGCAGCATGACTCCCTGCTTCGCCCATTTCGTCAGATAGCCATTGTTCGGGATGTAGCAGCGAGATCATCGTGCAATTCCTGATAAATATTCACCAGGGACGGCGGGATTTCCACATCCGGCTTTACCGAAAAGCAAAGCCCATGCGCCTGTCCCGGACCATGGTAGGGATCCTGACCTAAAATAACCACCTTTACCTCGGAAAGAGGGGTAAAATCAAATGCATTGAAAATATCATTCGCATCCGGATATACAACATGCGTCTCATATTCCCGTTTCACAGTATCGTATAACTTTCTGTAATATGGCTTTTTAAACTCTCCGCTGAGCGGAGCCAGCCAGTCATTACTGATTGCTCCCATTGCCCTATCCTCTCGTCCATGTCATTTTCTGTCGTTTTCTGTCAAACGATGGTTCCATTTTAGCACAATCGAAGCGGTTTCTCAAGTTTTGCTTCCCAAATGTCCCCTCCGCAGATAAGTGGACGTTACTGTTCACGCATACGTGCCCAGTAACTAAGTGGACTCTCAATCGCAGGAAGCAAAATTGCGGATAAAGCCGACCGAATTCTGCGGAATCGATACGGTCCTCTCCTGAATATCTCCGACAATCTGGTAAAACTTCTGGTTTATCCGATACATATGCGATTTGCGGTTAAAAAAGACCGTCTTTTCAAAGGGCCAGCGGATGACGGTCGGCGTCTTGAAATCCACTCCCAGCTCGAGAATCAGAAGCGCATGGTTTAAGGTTCCAGCCAGCCATTCCCGGTAGAGATTCCAGCTTTTCAAATAACCTTCCTCGATATACGGATTCGCCAGAACTGTGTTTTCTGTCAGCGGCGCCCCACAGTGCGGGCAGATACCATCCGCCACCTCGCCGCGCTCCCAGATATCCTTCGTACAGCCTTTCGAACACTGAAGCCAGTTCACATTACCGCACGGCGCCGTGATTTTCGCTTCATCCAACGGGCTTTCAAAGATGCGCGCATCCTTTGCGGTTGTCACGATAAAATAATCCTTCCCCTCTGTCATCGATGCCAGCGCCCGGTATGCCTCCTGTACCTCCGCGCCTCCCGCCTTCTCCCATTCGCTTCCAAGCCCAATCAGCAGAAATTCGCACACCTTAAGCCGTTCCCGAAGCGTTTTAAGTTCCTCATCTGCTGCCGTTTCATTTCTTGTCTTCTCTGCCATCTTGATTTGATTCCCCCGTTTAAAAAAGAGTCTGCATCTTCGCGGAGTATTTTTTATTTCATAGGACGCAATTTCCTATGAAATAAAAAGAGCCCGGCATGCGCTCACGCACACGCCAGACTCCCCATCTGTAATGCAATTAGCTCTATGCGAAATTACTTAAATTACTTTAAGGTAACTTTAGCGCCTTCAGCCTCTAATTTAGTCTTGATGTCCTCAGCCTCTTCCTTGGAAGCGCCAGCCTTAACTACCTTCGGAGCACCGTCAACTACTTCCTTAGCCTCTTTCAGACCAAGACCTGTAGCTTCACGAACTACCTTGATAACTTTAACTTTGTTCGGGCCAACCTCTGTCAGCTCTACGTCGAACTCAGTCTTCTCTTCTGCTGCCTCAGCTGCACCTGCTGCTGCTACAACAACGCCTGCTGCTGCGGATACACCGAACTCTTCCTCGCAAGCTTTTACTAAATCGTTTAACTCTAATACGGATAATTCTTTGATTGCCTCAATGAACTCAGCTGTTGTTAACTTTGCCATTTTAATATTCCTCCTGTGATTGAATTTTAAATCGGCCTTATGCGGCCTCTTGCTTTACTATGCGGCTCTCACGCACCTTACACCCTGCTTTGTAGGTAAGGGTCTTATGCCTCCTGCTGCTCTGCGATCTGTTTGATAACACGAGCGAAGTTTGTGATCGGAGACTGCATGCTTCCAAGAAGTTTTCCAAGAAGAACTTCTCTGGACGGGATGGTTGCGATAACCTGCATGCCCTTTGCATCGTAGTAAGTATCCTCTACAACGCCGCCCTTGATCTCAAGCTTGTCTGCTTTTTTAGCGAACTCAGCTAAAATTCTTGCCGGAGCTGTAGCATCCTCTTTGGATACAGCCAGAGCGGTCGGACCCTCCAGATTCGGCTCCAGAGCCTCGAACGCGGTACCCTTAGCAGCGAAACGAATCATGGTGTTCTTATATACTTTATAAGTAACACCAGCTTCTCTTAACTGCTTACGGAGCTGTGTGTCCTGCTCAACTGTCAGTCCACGGTAGTCAACTACTACTGCGCCCTTAGCGCCGTTGAATAATTCTGCGATTTCAGCAACAACCGGCTGCTTTAATTCAACTTTTGCCATGATTGGTTTACCTCCTGTTTTATTTCTATAACCGCCTGGTAAACGTTTTCTGTAAAATAAAATCCCTCCGTCACACGCAGGACAGGGGGATAGAAATATACAACGATATCAGTTCCCTCGGCAGGCGTATTAACCTTATGCCTTTCGGCACCTGCTGTCTTCGGCAGTTAAACACGATAAATACTATAACATAGAAGTCAAGGGTTGTCAATAGACTATTAACTTTTTTTATTTTGTAAAAATGCAGCCGCGACCTCCATATCCTCCGGTGTTGTCACCTTGATATTCCGGTAAGAACCTTCGGTCAGGCGTACCTTGTGATCGGTCATCGTCTCGACCACCATCGCATCATCCGTCACTCCCTGCTGGTACTCTTCCCGACTCATCATCTTGTCATACGCCGCGCGGATCAGCGGGTAAGTAAATCCCTGCGGTGTCTGAATCATCCAGACATGCGCCCGTTCCGGCGTCACAGAGGCAAATCCGTCCGCATCCACCAGCTTGACCGTATCCTTTGACGGCATGCCTGCCACTGCTGCGCTATAACTTCGTATATCTGATACGATACGTTCAATCATCGGCTCGTCCACAAACGGACGCGCCCCGTCATGAATCAGGACGCAGTCCCCCTCCCCATAGGAAAGCTGGCTGCCGAGCGCCTTTAACCCCTCGTAGACCGAATGGTAGCGCTCTTTTCCGCCCGCAACGATAGCGCGCACCTTGGAAAATCCATATTTTCCTACAATCTCGTCCCGGCAGTACGCGATCTCATCCGCCCCGGTCACCAGAATCACATCATCGACCCGGCTCTCCTCAAACGCGTGAAGTGCATACCAGATGACCGGCTTTTCCTCCAGAAGGAGAAACTGCTTCTGAATATTGCTTTTCATCCGTTTTCCCTGTCCGGCTGCCAGAACGATAGCGGCGGTGCGGGTCGGATGCGGTGTAATTTTCTCTTTCCCAAATTGATCCAATGTATGTTCCATCTCGTTTCTCCTCCATGCCAGAACGATCTCTTAAAACACTCTTTTTCCACTTTTTGTCAAATCAATATTTTTAAAAAAAATTAACCGCAAAACAATTCTTCCTGAAAAAATTTGTATTATCTCTCGCCCAGCTTCAAATTCGGCACCGCATTCAGATCCCAGCCTGCGCGCGCGCCCTTCTTATATTCATAGTACGCCGCCGCGCCGATCATCGCCGCATTGTCCGTACAGAAGATCGGTGACGGATGGAAGAACTGGATGCCCGCCTCTTTACAGGCCTTCTCCATGCCCGCCCGGAGAGCGGAGTTGGATGCCACACCGCCGGCGATCGCCACGCGCTTATAGCCGTGCTGTTTCGCCGCCTCGATCGTGCGCGATACCAATACTTCCACAACCGCATTCTGGAACGAAGCCGCCAGATCCGGCACATTGATCTCCTCGCCCATCATTTTCGCATGGTTAATATAATTTAAGACCGCCGATTTTAAGCCGCTGAAGCTGAAATCATATGGATTGTCGCCCACTTTTGCCCGTGGAAACTCAATCGCATGTGGATTCCCCTCTTTTGCCGCCTTATCGACCTTCGGACCGCCCGGATAACCGAGCCCGACCGCGCGTGCCACCTTGTCAAACGCCTCGCCTGCTGCATCGTCTCGGGTGCGTCCCAGAATCTCAAATTCGCCATAATCTTTCACAATCACCAGATGTGTATGTCCGCCTGACACGATCAGGCACATGAACGGCGGTTCCAGATCCGGATTTTCGATGAAATTTGCCGATACGTGCCCCTCGATATGGTGTACGCCGACCAGCGGCTTCTTCGCCGCATACGCGAGTGCTTTGCTTCCGCCACACCGACCAAAAGCGCGCCAACCAGCCCTGGACCGTAGGTAACTGCAATCGCCGTCATCTCCTCCAGACTCATATGTGCCTCTGTCAGCGCCTCTTCAATAACCTGGTTGATCTTCTCGATATGCTTTCTCGACGCAATCTCCGGCACAACGCCGCCAAACAGCGTGTGAAGATCGATCTGGGAAGATATGATATTGGAAAGAACGGTACGTCCGTTTTTCACGACTGAAGCTGCCGTCTCATCACAGGAACTCTCGATTGCAAGAATGTAAACATCTTCTGATGGGTGTCCGTTTTCTGTATCATGCACGGAAATCTCTGCCCTCGATACCGGAGCTTTCCCCGGTCCCCGTTCCAATGCTCCTGAAACTGGCATTTTCATCCGTTCTTCCTTCTTTTCTTCTATATTCTCTCTCTTTTCTTCCGTCTGCATCGCCCTTACTCCTCATCAAATCCCAGCTCTGCCGTCCAGCCATCACGGGCGGCTTTCGCTCTCGGGAATATCTCACGCACTTTATCCATATAATCATCCGGACGGATGAGCGACGGGCTGTAATGAGTCAGCCACATTTCCTTCGGCTGGGCCTCCTTCGCCAGGTGCGCCGCCTCCTGGAATGTCATATGCTTGTATTCTCTCGCCTTGGCTTCTTTCCCGTCCTCGCCGTACATGCCTTCACAGATAAACAGATCCGCATCCTTCGCGTACTCCGCAATTACCGGAAGCGGTCTCGTATCGGTACAGTATGACACCTTGATTCCCTTCCGGTCACCTCCGAGCACCATATCCGGTGTCAGCGTTCTGCCCTCCTCCTCGATCGTCTCCCCCTTCTGCAGGCGGCTCCAGAACTTCTGCGGAATCTCCTGCGCCCGCGCGCGTTCCACATCGAACCGTCCCTTTCTCGGAATCGAAATCGAGTACCCATAACAGGTCACATTATGGTTGACCCGGTACGCATCGATCACATACGGTCCAATCTGAAGCTGCTGTCTCGGCTCCGTCAGCTCGATAAACTCAAGCGGAAACGGCAATTCCGGCGCGATCGTCCGCAGTGCCGTCACCACGCGTTCCAGTCCCTTCGGTCCAATCATCGTGATCGGCTCCGTCCGCTCCGCATTTCCCATCGTCAACAAAAGTCCCGGCAGACCGCTGATATGATCCGCGTGATAATGTGTAAAACAAATCACATCCACCGGCTTCGGGCTCCAGCCCTTTTCTTTCAACGCAATCTGCGTGCCTTCCCCGCAGTCTATCAGCAAATTGCTGCCCGAGCAGCGGACCATCAAAGCCGTCAGCCACCGATACGGCAGCGGCATCATCCCGCCCGTTCCCAGCAAACATACATCTAACATGGAACATCCTCTTTTCTATTAAATAAATGATTTATAATAAATCTTTTTAATTAAAAGTCATGCAAAAAGCTGTCAAAACAGCTTTTCTCCTAACTCCCATATCATTTAATAATATCATAAAGAAATACTATGTTGCAAGCCAGAAATTCAGCAATCCAATTCACTGGCGAGACGCAGATGGCGCACCGCCTGTCCCGCGTTTCTCCGTTCCCCTCACGACTCTACAATAGTTCCGTCCTCTCCTCCTTATCTGCCTCAATCAGAAATTCCCGCGTCACTCCATCATAGCACTCCTCGCACAGATCAAAATGATGCACCTCCCCATCTTTCTCCGAAAAATAGTCCCATGCCACATCAAAATGCGCCGCTCCTTCGCGCAGAATGCCTTCTTTCACCGCCAGCTTCTTCCCGCACCGGTTGCAGACAACCGACAGAAGAATGCCGCTCTCTCCATATTTTCTCATGCTCTCCTCGCCTTTCTCTTCTATATACACAAAATGGAGAAGCCATGTCCTCCACAGCTTCTCCATCATTATACTGTTTTTTATACCGGTTTTTAAGCGGAAAGTGCTGGAAATACTTACAGTACCTTATATCCCTTCGATGTCAGGCAGATGCTGACCTCCCTCACATCGTCCGTGTGAAGCACCATAACCGGCTTGCCAGAATCACGATTGAAGGAGAGATACAGGTAATCTACATTGATATTGCTCTCTTCGAGGGAAATTAACAGACGGTTGAGTGCTCCGACCTCGTCATCCAGTTCGACGCCAAGCACCTCTGTCAGACGGCAGAGATAACCAGCTTCCGCCAGCACTTTCTCCGCGTGCTCTGGATTAGAAACAACCATACGGATAATACCGTACTCCGCACTGTCATTCGTGATCGAACCCCAAATGTTAATATTCTCCTTCTGAAGAAGGGATGTAATATTCTGTAAACGTCCTTTCTTATTCTCTGCAAAAATAGATACCTGACTCAGCATATGAACCTCCTACCGTTCTTTTCTTTTGATTTAACACTGTAAAGTGTTACGCTTTTATCTGTTAAACAGTATACTCATTTCCATTTCATCTGTCAATGCTTTTTCCGCTTCTTTTCCAATAAATCAGCGCATCTTCCGTCGGCCCGCTGTAATAATTCTTCCGAACCGCCTCTTTCTGAAAGCCATACGCCTCATACAGCGCAATCGCCGGGGCATTAGATGCACGCACCTCCAAGGTGATATCCTCGACGTTTTCTTCCTCTGCTTCCTTTAACAGCCGTTCCATCAGAAGCCGCCCATAGCCGCGCCCCCGGCACGCGCCGTGAACCGCGATCCGCATCAGCTCGCCTTCCCCGGCAATGACGCGGAAATTGCAGTAGCCACGGACGGTTTCATCCTCTTTCAGCACCCAGGTTTTATCCCAGCTGCTCGTCAGCAGATCCTGTAAAAGCTTCTCCGACCATGCATCCGAAAAGCATTCCAGTTCCAGTGCCCGGACCGCAGGAAGATCCCCCGGCTGAAAATCCACTATCTGAACACGAAGCTCTTTTTGCGTTCCCGTTCCTGCCGCCATTATTTCTTCTCCACGACCACAATACCGGCTGCCAGCTTATCCATCTCGCCCTGGCGCTCTGCGACCTCGCGCTCGCGCTCCGCCTGCGATTTCCGCAGATAATCCGGCTTGTGCTCGGCTGCCGTCTCGGTCTTTCCCTCTGCCAGATACACTGCGCCAAGCGCTGCCACCGCCGAAGCTCGCTGACGGCTCGCCTGTGCCGGTGCAAACGAATACGGCACCTTCATCTCTTCCTCGATCACCGCCCGGTTGACCGGCACACCGTCCCCCAGGAAAATCACGCGCTCGCCGCGCTCATTTAACTCAGCAATCAACGCATGGATATCCGTAATGTACTGTTCTTTCACAATCTCGAACTTCTCTTCATACCGATAGAGTCCCGTGTACACCTGCTGCCGTCTCGCATCCAGCATCGGGCAGATGAGCGCCGAAGCCCCGTACAGACAATATCCCATCGCATCCATCGTCGGCACATGGATCAGCGGCTTCCCAAGCGCCAGTCCCAGTCCTTTCGCTGTCGCAGAGCCAATCCGAAGCCCCGTAAAAGATCCTGGACCGCCGGATACTGCGATTGCATCGATGCTTTCCAACGGCACCTCCAGCATTTTCACAATCTCATCAATCATCGGAAGAAGTGTCTGCGAATGCGTTTTTTTCAGATTCACCGTATATTCCGCCGTGATCACATCATCCGTAACAATAGCAACCGATGCCACCAGGGATGCGCTTTCGATTCCCAAAATTCTCATTTTCTCTTTCCTCCTGTCGCCGGCTACTGCTCGTTTACTGAAATTTTCCGGTAATCAAAGCCCTTTTCCAAATCCTTTTCAATCGTGATCTGGATCGGATGTTCCGGCAGGATCTCGCGGATGCGCTCCGACCATTCGATCAGGCAGATGCCCTCGCCGTAGAAATAGTCCTCATAGCCAATCTCATCCATCTCGTCCACATCGCCGAGACGATATACATCAAAATGGTAGAGCGGCAGGCGCCCATCGTCGTACTCCTGCACGATCGTGAAAGTCGGGCTGTTGACCGGTTCCTGAATTCCAAGTCCCGCGGCAAACCCCTGCGTAAAAACCGTCTTTCCTACGCCCAGATCACCATTCAAACAATACACCTGCCCTGCCTGCGCTTCCATTCCAGCTTTTTTCCAAACGCATACGTCTCTTCCGGGCTGTTTGTTTCTATCATCATGCTCGAATTCCTCTTCTCTTTTCCTGCGGCAGATTTCTTGTAAGCATACTGAGAAAAATCTGCTCCTCCGAACCTCTGAACACGCGCTTCGGCATCAGGTACGCCTTGTCTCGACCCAGGTAAAGCACATAGATTCCCGCGATCTTTTTCACTTTTACCAGCTTATCCCAGCTGATCTCACCCTTGCCGTTCGCCTGGCGGGCACGGATGCCCTCGTCTCCAATGTGAAATACAATCTCAGCTCCCGTTTTCGCATCCCTGGCGGTGCGCTCTGCCTGTTTCCAGATTGCAAAAATCTGAAAGCCTGTCAAGGCAATCACTCCCAGAATCACCAGATTCGTCACCTGCGTTCCCAGACGTTCCTCGCTGGCTGACGCTGCAATAATAACGAGCACCGTCAGTATGATGCATCCGATTCCACGCAGTCCCGCCCAGAAATTGTACATCGAATAAATAAAAATCTCTTTTGGCTGTATTTTTACACGTAAGTCCATTTTATCTTCTCCCTAATTTTCTATGCCTTATCCGCCGCCCCATTCCAGTCAGCGCTCCTGCATCCTATAACCAACGGCTGAATCTGCCGTGGTTTACTTCGTCTCCCGGATTTTCATCGTCAGCGAAATGCGCTTCTTCGCCACATCAACCGCCAGCACCTTGACCTCCACGATATCCCCGACGCTGACCGCCTCCAGCGGATGCTTGATATAGCGGTCTGTCATCTGGGACACGTGAACCAGACCATCCTGATGCACGCCGATATCCACAAACGCACCGAAATCAATGACATTCCGCACGGTTCCTTTTAAAATCATGCCCGGCTTCAAATCCTTCATTTCCAGCACATCCGTGCGGAGAATCGGCTTCGGCATCTCCTCACGCGGGTCGCGCGCCGGTTTTTCCAACTCGCTCACGATATCGAGCAAGGTCGGCTCGCCGATCGAAAGCTCTTTTGCCAGCTTTGCCGTATCCGCGATCTCCTTGCGGATATTGCGGATGCCGCCCGCCGCGATCTCCTTCGGATCATGTCCAAGCTGCTTTAAAAGCGCCTCCGCTGCTTTATAGCTCTCCGGGTGCACACTCGTCGCATCGAGCGGATTCTTGCCGCCCTGGATCCGCATAAATCCGGCGCACTGTTCATACGCCTTCGGTCCCAGCTTCGCCACCTTCAAAAGCTCACGGCGCGTTGAAAATGCGCCATTCTCCTCCCGATATGCCACGATATTTTTCGCAATCGTCTTGTTAATGCCGGAAATATAGGCGAGCAGCGGCGCCGATGCCGTATTCAGATCCACGCCGACCTTATTTACGCACGTTTCCACCACGCCCTGCAGCGCTTCGCTTAAATTTTTCTGGTTCATATCATGCTGGTACTGACCGACTCCAATGGATTTCGGATCAATTTTTACCAGCTCCGCCAGCGGATCCTGCAGGCGTCTCGCGATCGATGCCGCGCTTCTCTGTCCGACATCAAACTGCGGAAATTCCTCCGTCGCCAGCTTGCTCGCCGAATAAACCGACGCGCCCGCCTCATTGACGATGACATACTGAACTTTCTCCGGAATTTCTTTTAAGAGTTCCACGATGATCTGCTCAGATTCTCGGCTTGCCGTACCATTCCCCACTGAGATCAGGGAAATACCGTACTTGCGGATCAGCTTTTTCACGATCTCCTTCGACTCTTCCACGCGGTTCTGCGGCGCAGTCGGGTAAATGACCGTCGTATCGAGCACTTTTCCCGTCTCATCCACAACTGCCAGCTTGCAGCCCGTCCGGAATGCCGGATCCCAGCCGAGCACCACGCATCCTGCGATCGGCGGCTGCATCAGGAGCTGTTCCAGGTTCTTGCCAAATACCTGAATCGCGCCGTTCTCTGCCGTTTCTGTCAGCCCCGCGCGGATCTCGCGCTCGATCGCCGGTCCGATCAGGCGGCGGTAGCTGTCCAGAATCACTTCTTCCATCACGCGCGCCGCATCCCCATCCGGCGGATAATCAGCTGTTTCTCCATATACCGGACAATCTGCTCCTCCGGCGCTATAAGCTTCACGCTCAGAATCTTCTCTTTCTCACCGCGGTTGATCGCCAGCACACGGTGTCCCGCCAGCTTTTTGACTGGTTCGGAGAAATGATAGTACATCTCGTACACCGACTGTATCTTCTCATCCTTTGCGGATGCCTCCAAAAGACCGTCCTGCATCGTCTTTTTACGTGCGTAGTTGCGGTATTTTGCCATCTCGCTGATCTGCTCAGCCAGAATATCACGCGCGCCGTCTATTGCCTCTGAAACATCTGCAACACCCTTTTCTTCCGACACGTACTTCGCCGCCTCCGCCTCCAGGCTGCCGCCCGCTTCCTGCTTGTAAATCCAGACTGCTAACGGTTCCAGCCCTTTCTCACGGGCAATTCCGGCACGGGTGCGCCGTTTCGGGCGGTACGGAAGATAAAGATCTTCCACCGCAACCAGCGTCGCCGCATCGCGGATCTGTTTCTCCAGCGCCGGAGTCAGCTTCTCCTGGGCGCGGATCGCACCGATCACCTGCTCCTTTTTATCCTCCAGATTCCGAAGATAGCGCAGACGCTCATCTAGCTGGCGCAGCACCTCATCATTCAGGGAACCGGTCGCCTCCTTGCGGTAGCGCGCGATGAACGGGATCGTGTTTCCCTCATCGATCAGCTTTACCGCCGCTTCGACCTGATTTCTCCCTATCTGAAGCTCTTCTTTCAATGCCTGTATAATATCCATGCAAAAACTCTCCTTCAATATCAATACGCTGTTTAATCATACCATTCCAGCGCATATTTCGCAAGTCAATGCCTAACTGGACAAGCGGCTTTATTCATGATACACTTTTATCGGATTCAATCCGCCAGATGGGCATAGATTTTGTTTTGCCCTATTCAGCGGCTGTCTCTAATTTTCAGAAAAGGATGTAGCTGTTTTCTTTTTTCACAGTTATGAAAGGATTAGATATACGATGAGTTATTACGATGAAACACCTTCTCCGAAGGAACATTCAGATACAAATGAAACCCGGCGCAATCGTTCGCGCCGCTATGCCACGATGTCAATGATGTGCGGCATCTTCGCATTTTTCTCCCTGTTTTTGAGTTTTTCCGCCGCGATTCTGCTCGGAATGTCGGCGAATGTACTGTTTGTCCTATCCAAGGAGGAAGGACAGCCGCGGCGCGGCAGCGCAGTGGTCGGGCTAATACTGGGAGTTATGTCTACCATCTTTGGAGTAGTTGAGTTTTTCTGCCTGATCCAGGTGTACCATATGATTACGGATCCGCAATATGCGCCGTTTTTTGATCAGGCAATGGAGTTGTATGAGAGTTTGATTGGTCCGTTACAATAAAATGATTGGCAAGAGGACCTTTTTCTGTGTATTTCTTGCGTTAAAAAGCACACCGCGTCATGAATGACTTTGGCGTGCTTTTTACTTTATATCCTATTTTGTATAGCGAATCGTCTGGCGGATATCTTCCTCGAATACCGCTGCCAGTTTCCGGAAGCGTGCTTCGGTCATTTCTCCGGTTATGACCGCAAATTCGTCCATCTCCGGGAGTTCGATGGTTTCTGCTTCACCGAAGGCTGCACGCACATCGGCAAGTTTGTCGGCTGATTTGCCTGCCAGTCGGAGGAAGTAGCTGAAGGTTACTTCGCCCATCGGTGCAACTGGCTGTTTTTCGTCGGTCCAGCCGGTCGGGATGTTGTCTTCCATGTGTCCGGCGATCTCTACGATGTCGCTGACGACTGCGCTGGCGGTCGGGAGTTTTCCGGCGCCGCTGCCGTAGAACATGACGGTTCCAAGTGTATTGCCGCGAACCATGACTGCATTGTATACGTCATTGACTGCAAAGAGCGGATGATCCGGTCCGATCATCATCGGGCATACATAGACGCTGGCTTTATTGCCTTCCATGCGGCTGGTTCCAAACAGTTTAATCGAAGTTCCCAGCTTTGCCGCATATTTGAAATCAGTATCGGTAATCTTTGTGATGCCCTCGGTCGGCACATCTTCGTAATTTACTTCTTTTCCAGTTGCCAGTGAGGTAAGAATCGTGATCTTGCGGCAGGTATCGTAGCCTTCTACGTCTGCCTCCGGGTTGCGCTCTGCATATCCGAGTTCCTGCGCTTTCTTCAAGGCTTCCTCAAAGGTCTGACCTTCTCTTGCCATCTTGGTAAGGATATAGTTGGTTGTACCGTTTAAGATACCGCTGATTTCCTCGATCTTCTCGCCTGCAAGAGACTGAGTCAGCGGACGCAGAAGCGGAATGCCGCCGCCTACGCTGGCTTCGAAGAGGAAGTTTAAGTTCTTCTCGCGTGCAATCGCCAGAAGCTCGGTGCCGTGTGCCGCTACAAGTGCCTTGTTGGAGGTCACAACGTGCTTACCGGCTAACAGGCACGCTTTTGCAAACTTGTATGCCGGATTGACGCCGCCCATCGCCTCTACAACGATCTCTACTTCTTCGTCTTTTTCAATGATCTCAAAATCATGAACAATCTGCGCTTCGTGCGGATCACCCGGAAATTCACGCAGATCCAGAATATATTTTACTGCAATCTCTTTGCCGGTTTTTTCTGTGATTTTGTCTTTGTTGGTTTCTAATACTTCTACGACTCCGGAACCAATTGTTCCATAGCCCATCACTGCTACCTGAATCATAATCTTTACTCCCTGGCTATAATTTTTACGTTGTGTACTCCCGAATTTTCTTCCATCTCTTCGACCATATGCGATATATTTCCGGTATCCGAGCGGACTTCCACGCTGAGTGTCAGCGTCGCCACATTGTTGACCGGAATACTCTGATGAATCGTCAGAATATTCGCCTTGTAAATCGCTACGATATGAAGAAGATCCGATAAAAGTCCCTGTTCATCATCCATCTGCAGCACCATGGTAATCGTTTTGCCCTTGGCGTTGTCGTAAAATGGAAAAATATCGTCCTTATACTTATAAAAGGAACTCCGGCTGATCCCAAGCTGGTCGGTCGCCTCCTGAATCGTCATCGCCTTTTCCGACGCAATGAGCTTCTTCGCTTCCGCCACCTTCAAAAGGACTTCCGGCACTGCTTTCTGCTTTAACAGATAATACTTTGTCTTTTCTTCCATTCCATCTCCGCTTATGTACGCACCAGAAATACATTTGTGTTTACCAGGAAGATATTATCACATTTATTGACGCTCTGCAATCTATTTTTTTCATAATAATCGAATTGTATCTGTAAAAAAACAGCCTGAACTGACGGCACTCGACAGAGTGTTTTCTTCTCTGTCAAACTTTTGTGCCGCCAATCCAGGCTGATTTATCTTCTTTTACGCCTCTTCTGTCTTCTGGTTTTTCAGGCTGATCCACTTTAAATACGCACTGATAAACAGATCAATATCTCCATCCATTACCGCGTTCACATTGCCATTTTCAGCGTTCGTCCGGTGATCCTTGACGAGCGTGTACGGCTGCATAACGTAGGAACGGATCTGGTTTCCGAAGTTAATGTCCTTGACATCGCCGCGGATGTCGGACAACTTCTCGGCATTCTCCTGTTGTTTGAGCAGGTACAGCTTTGCCTTTAACATCTGCATCGCCTTGTCCTTGTTCTGGAACTGGGAACGCTCATTCTGGCACTGTACGACGATACCGGTCGGCAGATGCGTGATACGGATCGCGGAGGACGTCTTGTTGATATGCTGTCCACCGGCACCACTCGAGCGATAGGTATCGATCCGCAGATCGTCCGGATTAATCTCCACATCCAGATCTTCTTCAATATCCGGCATGACATCACAGGAAACGAACGAGGTCTGACGCTTGCCAGCCGCGTTGAACGGGGAAATACGGACCAGACGATGGACGCCTTTCTCCGATTTCAGGTAGCCGTAGGCATTTTCGCCGTTGACCTGCAGTGTGATGGACTTAAGTCCCGCCTCGTCGCCATCCAGGAAATCAAGCACCTCGGTCGTAAAGCCCTTTTTGTCCGCCCAGCGCTGGTACATACGATACAGCATACTGCACCAGTCCATCGCCTCGGTACCACCCGCGCCCGCGTTCAGCTTGAGGATCGCGTTGCAGCCGTCGTACTCGCCGGACAGGAGTGTCTTTGTGCGGAGTTCTTCCAGCTCTTTGACGAACTCATCTAACATCTCCTGAATCTCCGGAATCATCGCCGGGTCATTTTCCTCATAGCCCATCTCGATCATGACCTGGATATCCTCATACTGCTGTTCAAGGTGCTTGTAGCCATCCACTGTATCTTTGAGATTTTTCGCCTCACGGACCGTCTTGGTCGAGCGCTCCGGATCATCCCAGAAGCCCGGTTCTTCCATTGATTTGTCAAGCTCCGTGATGCGGCGCTCCTTATTTTCCAGATCCAGGGAATCCTTGACCTCTTTCAGCGTCTCATCGTAGGTTGATAACGTATACTTAAACTGATCTAATTCAACCATGCTCTCACCTTCTCCATTCTCATCTATCTGCTGCCATTTTTCTCAACGGTTCAGCATTCTTTCAGTTATATTTTGTTACGGATCACACACATATAGACCGTAACTCTTTTTTATATTTGGAAAAATTCCCGGAACCAGGTATTTCGCCATAGTTTCGGGAATTTTCTGCACAGACTGCTGCAAAATCACAGCAGCCTGCCTTCTTTCATCTATTAATTCTTCGCGTACAGCTTCCGTCCACAGCACTGTTTGTACTTCTTGCCGGAACCGCATGGGCACGGATCGTTCGGGTAAATCTTCTTCTCCTCACGCTTCTTCGGTGCCTGCACGGTGCTGTCGTCACGGTTGGTTCCCGTTACCTTGGCAGCCGGTTCACGCTCGACCTTCTGCTCTGCACGGATGTGGAACAGAATACGGACGGTATCCTCACGGATCGCTGCCGTCATGCTGTCGAACATCTCATAGCCGCTCATCTTATACTCAACCAGCGGGTCTCTCTGACCATATGCCTGCAGACCGATGCCTTCGCGCAGCTGATCCATATCGTCGATATGAGCCATCCACTTTGCATCAACCACTTTCAGAAGGATCACGCGCTCCATCTCGCGTACCTGTTCCGCGCTTGTAAACTCTGCCTCGCGTGTCTCATAAAGCTTCGTTGCCGCCTCTTTAAGCATATGTTTCAGCTCGTTTTTCTTCATATGCTGCTGGTCTTCCGTCAGCTGAATCGGCTCTAACGGGATAACCGGAAGCAGCAGGGAATTTAACTCGGACAGATCCCACTCAGCCGGTTCCTGCTCATCAGAGATGGACATATCTACGGCGTTTTCTACGATATCCGTGATCATCTTCATGATAACAGAACGCATATTCTCACCATCCAGTACACGGCGGCGCTCTGCGTAGATTGCCTCACGCTGCTCGTTCATAACCTCGTCGTATTTTAACAGGTTCTCGCGGATACCGTAGTTGTTGGTCTCGATCTTCATCTGTGCTTTCTCAATCGCCTTGGAAAGCATCTTGTGCTCGATCTGCTCATTCTCCGGTACGCCCATCGCGTTGAACATATTCATCAGACGCTCTGAACCGAAGAGACGCATCAGGTCATCCTCCAGGGACAGGTAGAAACGTGATTCACCCGGATCGCCCTGACGTCCGGCACGACCGCGCAGCTGGTTATCAATACGTCTGGACTCATGACGCTCTGTACCGATAATCTTTAAGCCGCCCAGTTCTCTGGAAATCTCATCCAGCTTGATATCCGTACCACGACCTGCCATATTAGTCGCGATCGTAACGGCACCATGGATACCTGCATCTGCTACGATCTCAGCCTCCAGCTCATGGAACTTCGCATTTAATACCTTATGCGGAATGCCGCGTCTTGTCAGCATCTTGCTCAGAAGCTCGGAAGTCTCGATCGTAATGGTACCAACCAGAACCGGCTGTCCCTTTTCATGGGCTGCTGCCACTTCCTCGACAACCGCATGGAATTTCTCTTTTTTCGTCTTATAAACCGCATCCTCGTAATCAATACGCTGTACCGGTCGGTTCGTCGGGATGGAGATAACGTCCATCTGGTAAATGTTACGGAATTCCTTCTCCTCGGTCTGTGCCGTACCGGTCATACCAGCCTTCTTGTTGAACTTGTTGAAGAAGTTCTGGAAGGTAATGGTTGCCAGCGTGCGGCTCTCACGGCGCACATGTACGTGCTCCTTCGCCTCAATCGCCTGATGGAGACCATCGGAATAACGGCGTCCCGGCATGATACGTCCGGTAAACTCATCGACGATCAGAACCTCGTCATCTTTTACCACGTAGTCCTTATCGCGGAACATCAGGTAGTTGGCACGCAGTGCCAGAATGATGTTGTGCTGGATCTCCAGGTTCTCCGGATCCGCCAGGTTTTCGATGTGGAAGAAATCTTCAACCTTCTTCACACCAGCCTCGGTCAGGTTGACTACTTTATCTTTCTCATTGACTACGAAATCGCCTGTCTCCTCGATCTCCTCGCCCATGATGGCTGCCATCTTGGAAAATTCTGCTGATTCCTCGCCCTTTTCCAACTGACGTGCCAGAATATCGCAGACCTCATAGAGCTTCGTGGACTTGCCGCTCTGTCCGGAAATGATAAGCGGGGTTCTCGCCTCATCGATCAGGACGGAATCGACCTCATCGATGATCGCATAGTCCAGATTCCGCATAACCATCTGCTCTTTGTAGATCGCCATGTTGTCACGCAGATAATCGAAACCAAGCTCATTGTTGGTAACGTAGGTAATATCACAGTTGTAAGCTTCCCGGCGCTCGTCGGAATTCATCGAGTTTAAAACCACGCCGACCGTCAGACCGAGGAATCTGTGAACCTCGCCCATCCACTCTGCATCTCGTTTTGCCAGATAGTCGTTGACGGTAACGATGAATACACCCTTTCCAGCCAGCGCATTTAAGTACGCCGGTGCGGTAGAAACCAGGGTTTTACCCTCACCAGTACGCATCTCTGCGATACGTCCCTGATGCAGGACGATACCACCGATCAGCTGAACCGGGTAATGCTCCATATTTAATACTCGTCTCGCCGCCTCACGCACGGTTGCAAATGCCTCCGGCAGAAGGTCGTCCAGCGTCTCGCCGTTCGCAAGGCGCTCTTTGAACTTGCGCGTATTGTCACGCAGTTCATCATCCGATAAGGCAGTCATCTGCTCGCGCATACCTAGAATCTTATCCACGATCGGGCGGATCAGCTTCAGCTCGCGTTCGCTGTGGGTACCAAACACTTTCTCTATCAGATTCATGCTTTTCTCTCCTATTTCTTGCTTTCTCATTCTTTTTTCGTTTTTATAGCTCAATGTATGATATGTTTTAGATCGAAAAGATCGTATAGGTATAGTTATACAATCTTATTTATTCTAACACTAACAGGGATTTTATTCAATGATTTCATGATTTTTTTACATTTATTCTGCGCACACGCCCGGCTGAGATAAGCCGAACCTGCCGTACCCGGAAAATCCCAGCCATAAAACAAGACCCTCCATACACGAACAAAGGAACCTGCTGTAAAACGCTGCCTCCCTGCCTATCCAGGTAAAACGTTTTTTCTTCTGCCAGCCCGCCAACTTTATGGTAAACCAGACAAGTTGCACAAAATATATGTTCGACTTTCTTGTTGTCCACATTATCCACATTTTGTCCCCAGTTTTGTGGATAAGTTTTGCACACCCATTTTTTCCCTTTTTTAGGGAAAATGGAGTTTTGCACCGACTTATCCACATTATCCACAATTTCCGTCTGTTCACGAAGCACCCATTTTCCCCGGCGCATTTTGATTTCTTTTTTGTTCAGATCTCATAAACTTGCATATTTCTTCCAAAAATACAAGCAGATCTATTGACAAATGAAGAACCCTCGCATTGCCTCCAAACCCCCGTTTTTTCTAGCTTTTTCGGCCTTTTTCTGTTGCAAAAACACACCCATTCTGCCCTATCCTGCAAGACTCTTTTTTCATATTTCATTGTCCGCCGCACAAACCGCGCGCAAATCCCTTATAAAACAACAGCAATTCGTGAAAAATCAAACGACACAGTATTTCGACCTGTTTTTCAATTAATTGTGTTGACAATTTTGCGAAAAAGGTTGAATTTAACATCCAAAAGTGGTATACTATAGCCATCCCAATAAAAAGGAGCGATGATTATGCGTTATAAGATTACTGGAAGAAATATCAATGTTACCCCGGGGTTAAAAGCAGCTGTAGAGGAGAAGATCGGAAAGTTAGAGCGATACTTCAATCAGGACACTGAAGTGAATATCACACTTACGGTTGAGAAAGATCGTCAGAAGATCGAGGTTACCATCCCTGTCAAAGGCACCATCATCCGTGCAGAGCAGGAAAGCAACGATATGTATGTATCGATTGATTTGGTAGAAGAAATCATCGAGCGTCAGCTCAAAAAATATAAGAATAAAATCGTAGACAAGAAACAGGCGGCCGTTGCATTCTCTGACCTCTTCATAAACGAAGAATATGATTCCAACGACGAAGTAGATATCGTCAAAGTAAAGAAATTCGCTATGAAGCCGATGGATCCGGAAGAGGCTTGTGTACAGATGGAACTCTTAGGACATAGTTTCTATGTATTCCTGAATTCCGAGACCGAGCAGGTCAATGTTGTTTACAAACGTAAAGGCAACACCTACGGATTGATCGAACCAGAATTTTAATTCATCGCTTCGTACTATAAGTAGACAAGTTTCCTAGCAAAAAGGGGAGCTGCCATGTGGCAGTTCCCCTTTTTGCGTTGTGTTAAGTTCCATTCATATCCTATTTCTTTTCTTAGAACAGACCCGTGATCCGTCCATTCTCATCGACATCGATCTTCTCTGCCGCCGGCACCTTCGGAAGTCCTGGCATCGTCATGATGTCGCCGGTCAGCGCTACGATGAAGCCTGCGCCCGCGGATACTTTCAGGTTGCGGACAGTTACTGTAAAGTTCTTCGGTGCGCCGAGCAGCTTCGCATTGTCCGAAAAGCTGTACTGCGTCTTCGCCATACAGATCGGATAGTTACCAAATCCAAGCTCAGTCAGGCGTTTTGCCTGCTTCTTTGCTGCATCCGTGAGTACAACGCCGTCGCCGTGGTAGATCTTCTTCACGATCGCATCCAGTTTCTCCTCGATCGTTGTATCGGTCTCGTAGCAGTAGTGGAACTCGCTCTCAGTCTCGCACAGGCGGATGACTTCTTTTGCCAGCTCCTCGCCGCCTTCTCCGCCTTTCGCCCATACCTCGGACAGAGCTACATTGACACCGACCTCATGGCACTTATCCTCGATCAGCTTTAATTCTGCCTCGGTATCCATTGGGAAGCGGTTGATCGCTACGACACACGAAAGTCCATATACCTTGGTAATATTTTCTACATGCTGCATCAGGTTCGGAAGTCCCTTCTCCAGTGCTTCCAGATTCTCTGCGTTTAAGTCAGCCTTCGCCACGCCGCCGTGATGCTTCAAGGCACGTACCGTCGCTACTACAACGACCGCCGACGGTTTCAGCTCTGCCATCCGGCACTTGATATCCAGGAATTTCTCCGCACCCAGGTCAGCGCCGAAGCCAGCCTCTGTGATCGTGTAATCACCCAGCTTTAATGCCATCTTTGTCGCAATGACGGAGTTACATCCATGCGCGATGTTCGCGAACGGACCGCCGTGGATAAATGCCGGTGTATGCTCTAAGGTCTGTACCAGGTTTGGTTTCAGGGCATCCTTTAAAAGAGCCGTCATCGCGCCCGCTGCTTTCAGATCACCGGCAGTGACCGGTTCCTCGTCATAGGTATAACCTACGATAATCTTGGAAAGGCGTTCTTTCAGATCCGTAATGTTGCGTGCCAGGCACAAAACTGCCATGATCTCGCTGGCAACCGTGATGTCATATCCGTCCTCACGGGTCACGCCATCCACGCGGCGTCCCAGACCATCTACGATGTTGCGGAGCTGACGGTCATTCATATCGACAACACGCTTCCAGGTAATGCGCTTCGGATCGATGCGGAGTGCATTGCCCTGATAGATATGATTGTCCAGCATCGCTGCCAGCAGGTTGTTTGCTGCGCCGATCGCGTGGAAATCACCGGTAAAATGGAGGTTGATATCCTCCATTGGAATGACCTGTGCATATCCGCCGCCAGCTGCACCACCTTTGACACCAAAGACCGGTCCCAACGACGGCTCACGAAGCGCTACGGTTACCTTTTTGCCAAGACGTTTCAATCCGTCTGCCAGACCGACCGTGGTCGTGGTCTTTCCTTCTCCGGCTGGAGTCGGGTTGATCGCGGTCACCAGAATCAGTTTTCCATCCTTGCCCTCGGTCTCCTTCAGAAGACTGTAGTCTACCTTTGCCTTATAATTTCCATACTGCTCCAGATACTTCTCGTCTACGCCTGCTGCCTGTGCAATCTCACCGATTTTCAGTGGATTCGCTGCCTGTGCAATCTCAATATCTGTCATCATTACTCCTGTACCTCCCTGTTTTTGCGGTTTTGCCTGTTCCGGAAGTTTTCACACAGTGAATGTTATCTGCTTTATCTTCTGTAAAGAAGATCCCCCCTGTGAATTTCCCGGAAAGACTGTGAATGTTATCTATTATATACTGTGTCTGACAATTTGGAAAGACACAAAATTGATTTTTCACAAAAAATTGCATCCGATTCCAGTTTTTCTACTTTTTTCCCAAGTTCTGATACATAACTTTCGTCCTTGATCGATGCCAGATTGATCTTCACATTAAAGAGGGCACCCACAACCGCTGTCCGGGCTAACATCGCCGCAATCAGACCGTCGGAAACGGCACCTTTATTGCCCCTCTTTACGACCGCTTCCGCCATCGGAAAAATCTTTGCCGCTGACTCCGCAATCGCAAGCGGCGCTTCGGTCGCCTCTTTTAACCCCTGCTGCAGGGCGGCAGTGCGGATTTTTTTCTCCTCCTCCGTCTCCTTCGGAAGCTTCAGCGCTCTCATATATCCATTGAACGATTCGCTGTCCTTTTTGATCCCCGCCAGCAACTCCTCATGCAGCGCAGCGCCCTCAGCTGCCAGCGCCTGCATTTCCTCCTGCACCCCGGCATATGTTTCCTTTCCGATCGTCAGATTTGCCACCATTTCCATCAATGCCGCGCCCAGCGCCCCCACCATCGCCGACACGCTTCCGCCGCCCGGTACAGACGCCTTCGAAGCAGTTTCTTCTACAAACTGGTTTACGGAAAGTTCTCTTAATTCTGCCATGATTTTTCTCCTTTTTTATAAAAAGAATGTGCCTTGGCACATTCTCGCGCCGAGCGCGGTCGCTTGCGACATGTTTCTGCTTCGCGCGAGTGCATACATTTTCCTATAAAAATGAAAAAATACCGCAAAATTACTTGTCTCACCGTTCAGAAATCTTCTGCCCCGCTGGCAACGTAATTTTGCGGTATTCCCACCGAGCCCTACGGATATGAAATCGTTCCGTAAGAACCGATATACTCCTTTATCTGCGTTTACTAATTTAAGAATGAAACTGCCTTACACGGTGTTCGGTAGTTGGACGGCGAAATCTTGATGCCGCTCTTTGCCGTACTTGCGTGGATAACCTGTCCATTGCCTATGTAAAGTGCTACGTGATTGATATAATTGCCGCTCGCATAAAAAAGCAGATCGCCCGGCTGTACTGCGCTGACCGCAACCTCCTTGCCCTTTGCCGCCTGATCTCTCGAGCTTCGTCCGGTTGAAATACCGAAATGTGCAAATACACTCATTGTAAATCCGGAACAGTCCGCGCCGTTTGTCAGACTGGTTCCGCCGTATACATACGGATTTCCAAGGAACTGCTTTGCATATGCCACAACCGCAGAACGGGTAGCATTTGTTACTTCATTTCCAGAAGAGGACGTACCGCCTGTGCCTGGTCCGCCGCCCGGTCCAACGCCGCTTGCAGTGGTCGCTTTCGTCGCTGCCGCTGTAGTCGGCGCTTTCGTCTCAGCTGCCTTTGTCGTCTCCTTGGCTGCCGCTGTCGTCCCAGCTGCCTTGCTTTCGCTCGGATTCGCCTCTATTGTTCCGCTGTAGGAAGTCTCCGGTGCTTTGGTCGTCTCTTTGGCAGCTGCCGTGGTTTCCTTCGCAGCTGCCGTGGTTTCCGCTGCCCTCGACTCTTCCTCGGCTTTCTTCTTTACCTGTTCCAGGTTCTCGATCGCCGCATTCGCTTCCTGTTTCAGTTTTTCTTCTTCAGCTTTCTGCTGCTGTTCCTCAGCTACGGAAACTGCCTGCTTAAAGTCTACCTGCGTCGTAATATAATCTTTATACACATATCCGACCAGATCATTATCGACGGAAATCTTGGCAAAATCGCCCTCTTCTCCGATCACCTCATACTCTGCATCGGCAGAAAGAAGATCCAGCGTCTTGCCCTCTAAGCTCGGCGTCTCTCTCAGGCGAAGCGTAGAGGTATTTGTAACCTTCGCGTAGGTTGTGCCGACTTCCCTGGCAATCTTGGACGCCTCCTCACCGGTCACAAAATACTGTGCTTTAATATAACCGGTCACGGAACCCGACTGGATATGGTACCATTTGCCGCCCTCGCCGTCCACCGTGTCCAGAATTGTCGCCGCACAGTTATTGTAAATCTTTCCGACTACCTCGCTGCCTGTGCTCGCCTGTGCGCGAACATTGACATAATTGGTCACACGGGAAATCGCGATATTATCGTAGATCGACTTGGACATCGCGCGGACAACCGCCTCAGTCTCGCCAGTTGTCTCCTTTGGCTGGGCTTTCGTCTCTGCTGGCACCTGTGCCGGTTTGGCTGTCTGCGCACCGCCTGCCACGCCCGTCTGACCGGCTCCCGCCACTGCCAGAACTTCTTTAGAAGCAAATGCCTCCGCCAGCTCTTTTTCCGGGTTCAAGCTGCTCGCATAGTAATTATTGATCGCCACTGACGCGCCAGCGACCGGGGCATCCGTCTCCAGATTCATCGCCGCCTGGGCGCTCATCTGTCCCGTCCCTGCCATCACAAGGCACGCTCCTGATACTATCAGAAATTTCAGCGTTTTTCTCATAAGAACCTCCTACTCTTCTGTCCATTCTGTTCCGTCGTTTTATCTCAAACTGTAACTGTTCAGTACCTTCACAGTCACGCGCAAAAATCCATTAAAAATTGCCTACGGCAATGGGATTTTTGCCTGCTGACCCATGTTTTCGTACGGTCAGCGCAGTAAATGCGCAGACCTACTAAACAGTTACTCTGTTTTCTTCTATGTTAAAAATGAGTTATGCCTGAAGATATCGCTCTGCAGATGCCACGCAGTTTGCGCCGTCCGATGCCGCTGTCAAAATCTGGCGCAGCGCCTTGGTCCGGACATCTCCGGCTGCAAATACGCCCGGAACGCTCGTCTGACCGCTCTCATCCGCCCGGATGTAACCCTGCTCATCAAGCTCTAACTGACCCGCATACAGCTCACTCTCCGGTGCGATGCCGACTGCAATAAAGACACCCTCCACGTCCAGCCGTCTCTCTTCTCCGGTTTTGGTCTGTCTCAGCCGCAACGCCTCCACCTGAGCGTCCCCTTCAATCGCAACCGTCTCGCTGTTCCAGACAAATTCAATATTTTCAAGCGCCTGTAAGCGCTCCTGCAGCCGTTTTGCCCCGCGAAGCTTGTCTCTGCGGTGGACGATATATACTTTTTCACACATCCGTGCAAGAAAAATCGCATCTTCCAGCGCCGCGTCGCCGCCGCCCACAACGGCAACCGTCCTTCCCCGGAAAAATGCCCCGTCGCAGGTCGCGCAGTATGAAACGCCTGCCCCGCGAAGTTCCTCTTCTCCCGGCACCTCCAACGTCCTGTGATGTGCTCCGGATGCCAGAATCACACAGCGTGCCTCATACGTCTCTTCCTCGCAGACTACTTTCTTCACATTTCCTGAAAGCTCGACCTGCACGACCTCATCCTGTACAACTCTTGCTCCCAGCTTGTTTGCATGCTCCCGGAACTGTCTGGAAAGCTCAAAGCCGGTCACACCCGGAAATCCCGGATAATTGTCCACCTCCCAGGTATTCAGCACCTGTCCGCCGCTGATTCCATTCTTCTCTATCACAATCGTGTCCAGACATGCCCGCTGTGCATAAATCGCCGCACTCAAGCCAGCTGGTCCGGAACCAATGATTATTATATCATACATGGTATACAGTTCCTTTCTTCCGAATCTGTTCGGTAATTGATCCGCTCTATCGCTGTGTCAGATCCATTTGGTTTTAGTATAACACATTTTGGCACTTTCATACAATGCTGTAAAACACTCAGAACAGCAAAAAATGGATGAAAATTTCTTACGATTTTATGACAGGCGGAAAAATGAAACTATTTCATGAATTTTAAATACATGCTATAATTCAATCAAATATGATGTTGGGGTCAAAAGCTTTTGACCCCTCTAATACCGAATTGCTCTGCACTGCGTGCTCCCGCAATTCTCAAAAACATTCGCAATTCGCTCATTTTTCTTTGAAAAATGGCTACTTACTCATGTTTTTGGCGGGTCCCAAGGTCAAAAATTCTCCTGCAAGCAAGCTTGCGTCGAACTTCTGACCTTTTGACCCTGGTATCATCAAATATACGCATATAAGGAGTTTACTGCCATGAATCATAAAACTATCCTCGTAACCGGCGCTTCCCGCGGAATCGGGAAAGCGATTGCATTAACCTACGCCAGGAATGGCTGGGATGTCGTGATTACCTGCCTGAGGCGGGAAGAAGAATTAAAAAAGACCCAGCGCGAAATCGAAGCGCTGGGCGTTTCCTGCCTTGCCTGGATGGGCGATGCGGGCGATTTTGAGAGCTGTTCCCGCCTGTTTGACGCGATCCGGGTGCGCTTCGGTTCCCTGGATGTCCTCGTCAACAATGCAGGAATTTCCTACATCGGTCTGTTCCAGGATATGACGCCGGACGAGTGGAACCACATTCTCAATACCAACCTGACCTCCGTCTTCAACTGCTGCCGCCTCGCCGTTCCGATGATGGTGTCACGCAAATCGGGACGCATTCTCAATATTTCCTCCGTCTGGGGCATCTGCGGCGCTTCCTGCGAAGTCGCCTATTCTGCCACTAAAGGCGGCATCAACGCCATGACGCGCGCCCTCGCGAAGGAACTTGCGCCGAGCAGCATCCAGGTCAACGCGATCGCCTGCGGCGCTATTGACACCGAAATGAACCAGTTTCTCGATGAAGAAGAACGGAATGCCCTACTGGAAGAAATTCCAGCAGGACGTATGGGGCGTGCCGAGGAAGTCGGAAAACTGGCATACCAGCTGGGGAGCGAGGACTCCTATTTAACGGGACAGATAATTCAACTGGACGGCGGCTGGATCTAAAACCTGAAATAAATAAACGGATTATACGTGCTGCTGACGAGATACATGGTACACAAAAACAGCAGCACAGCCATAATCACAATATCCACTGTCTTTGTCACTTCTTTCTCATACAGATGCTCCCGCAGCTTCGGGCATATACTCTGCACGATGCCCGAAAGCAGCACGCCCAGCACCGCAAGAAAAATCACCTTCCGATTCACGAACAGCGACGCCGGATAGATGCCGTTCTCCCAGGTAAACATCTGATGCAGGATCACTTTCGCATCCGCCAGCGTATCGGCGCGGAAGAACACCCAGCCAACCACTACAACCAACGCCGTATAGATGTGATTCAGTCCCCGGAAGCAGTTCTTCTCCAATAGCTTCCCAAGTCCCATGCGTTCCACCACCAGAAACAGCCCATGGTACAATCCCCAGATGATAAAGGTTGCCCCAGCGCCATGCCAGAGCCCGGTCGCAAAAAAGACAATCAGCAGATTAACATACGTCCGCACCTGCCCTTTCCGGTTGCCGCCCAGCGGGATATAAAGATATTCCCTAAACCAGGTCGAGAGTGAAATATGCCAGCGTCTCCAGAACTCGCGGATCGAGGTAGAGATATACGGATAATTGAAGTTCTCCATAAAATCAAATCCAAACATTTTTCCCAATCCGATCGCCATATCCGAATATCCCGAAAAATCGAAATAAATCTGAAGTGTGTACAAAACCGCCAACATCCACGCATTGACCGTTCCCAGCTGTGCCAGCGGTTTCTCCATCATCCAGTCCACCGTCGCCGCAAAGGTATTAGCAAACAACATTTTTTTCGCCAGTCCGTAGGAAAAGCGCTTGATTCCATACGCCATCCCCTCCGCCGTACACTGCCGGTCCCCAATCTGTTCGCAGACATCGTGATACTTGACGATCGGTCCCGCGATGAGCTGCGGAAAGAAGGAAATATAGAGCGCCAGATGAAAGATATTTTTCTGCGCCTGAATCGTCCCCCGGTACACATCCACCACGTAGGAAAGCGCCTGAAACGTGTAGAAGGATATTCCGACCGGAAGAGCAATCTCGCGGAAAGAAAGTGTATGTGCGCCGCCCGCAAAGCGGCTTAACAGAGAATTTGCAATCTCGACTGCGAAGTTAAAATATTTGAAATAGCCCAGAACAAGGAGGTTTAAAAACACGCAGGTTGTAACAGCAAGGCGCATTCTGTGTTTACTCTGCATCCTCCCAATCCACAATCCAAAGAAATAATTCAGCCCGATCGAAACAAGCATCAGAATCACATACTTCGGCTCGCCCCACGCATAAAAAAAGAGACTGGCAGCCAGAAGGACGCCATTGCGGATATGCAGATTTTTCGTTATAAAATAAAGCAAAAATACCGCTGGCAAAAAATACCATAGGAACACAAGGGAACTAAATAACATAAATCATACCATCCTGTATTTGTTACTGTTCACGCGTACGTGCCCAGTAACGGAATTTGCCGTGGCTTCTCATTTAAAGACGGCAAATTCCTGCCGCCACCACGTTTTCTTACGGCACTTTCGGTTCCAAAAGTGCCTACCCGTAAACAGTAACCTGTATTTTCTTATATAGCAGATAAATCATATCTATATTCCAGACACTCTATTATACGGGTAATCCCCCTTAATCTGTCAAGTGTTTTTGACCAAAATAAAGAATGTGCCTTGGCACATTCTCGCGCCGAGCGCGGTCGCTTGCGACATATTTCTGCTTCGCGCGAGTGCGCATCCTCGCGGAGCGTTTTTTGTTTCATAGGACGCAATTTCCTATGAAACAAAAAAACCCTGCCTCCCAGGTTCATCACCTCGGAAACAGGGTTCTCTTTACTCGCTGGCACGGGACTGCGGAGTACTGGGTGGAGTAAATCCGTCCAGCCGGCGCTGTCTCATATATTTATCAGAGAAAAACATACAAAACTCTACTGCTATATGCTAAGAAGATTTCTCTTCCTATTTTAATTAGTTGTTCTTAGCTGCTGCTTTAGCTTCTTTGATCTTCTCAGTCAGCATCGGAACGATCTTGTTTAAGTCACCTACTACGCCGTAGTCAGCAACATCGAAGATCGGAGCAGACTCATCTTTGTTGATAGCAACGATGATGTCAGACTCTTCCATACCTGCCAGATGCTGAATAGCACCGGAGATACCGATTGCAAAGTATACGTTCGGGCGAACAGTCTTACCTGTCTGACCTACCTGAAGATCCTTCGGCTTCCAGCCAGCATCTACAACTGCACGAGAGCAGCTTACGGTACCGCCGATAGCCTCTGCCAGATCATCCAGAATCTTGAAGTTCTCCGGGCTTCCTACGCCACGACCGCCGGATACAAGGATCTTAGCATCCATGATATCAACGGTGTTGGATACAGCCTTAACAACTTCCAGAATATCAACATATTTGTTGTTCTTTGTGAATCCCGGATTGAACTCAGTAACAACAGCTTTTTTGCCAGCTTCCTTCGGAGCCTTCTGCATAACACCCGGACGAACGGTTGCCATCTGCGGACGGAAATCCGGGCAAGCGATGGTAGCGATGGTGTTGCCGCCGAATGCCGGACGAGTCATAAGCAGCTGATTGTGCTTTGTCTCTCTACCCGGAACCGGATTCATCGGGAAATCACCGATATCAAGTTTTGTACAGTCTGCAGTCAGACCTGTATGGATTCTAGCGCAAACACGCGGACCAAGGTCACGACCGATTGCAGTAGCACCGATCAGGAAGATTTCCGGTTTGAACTCTTCGATAACAGATGCGATTGCATGTGTGTACGGCTCTGTACGGTACTCTTTTAATTCCGGATCGTCTACAACGATAACCTTATCTGCGCCGTACTCTGCTAACTGATCTGCAAGACCCTTAACGTCAGAACCAACTAAAACAGCGGTTACTTCTACTCCTAAATCTTTTGCTAATTCTTTACCTTTGCCAATCAGCTCATAAGCGATATTGCTGATAACATTATCCACCTGCTGTGCAAAGACAAATACGCCCTTATATGCTTCTAAGTTGTTCATCTTATTCACCACTCTTTTCTATAAAATAATTAGATAATGTGTTTCTCTGCCAGTTTGCCAACGATATAATCTGCGGAAGCTGCCGGATCAAGTTCTACTTTCTCGCCAGCACCCTTTCTTACCTTATCGGAAGCTTTTGCGATCTGTGTCGGTGATCCCTTCAGACCAAGGTTGGAATCCTCAACCTCTTTCAGATCTTTTCTGCCCCAAACGGTGATCTCTTTTGCATATGCATCAAAGATTCCGCCCGGAGTCATATAACGCGGCTCGTTTAACTCTGCAAGAGCGGTTAAAAGACACGGAAGCTGTGCTTTTACTACATGATATCTATCATCATACTGACGCTCAACTACGATGTATTTCTCAGCTTCGTTTACTTCACGAATCTTCTGAGCGTAGCTGATTACCGGAAGGCCAAGGTGCTCGGAGATCTGCGGACCTACCTGAGCGGTATCGCCATCGATAGCCTGACGGCCAGTAATGATTAAGTCATAATCCAGGTTGCGAAGTGCGCCTGCGATTGTCTGGGAAGTAGCCCAGGTATCTGCACCACCAAGTACACGGTCAGTTACAAGAACACCATTGTCTGCGCCCATAGCCATAGCCTCGCGAAGAACCTCTTCAGCCTTCGGAAGACCCATAGTAACTACGGTAACCTCTGCACCATACTGATCTTTTAAGCGAAGCGCTGCCTCCAGACCTGCTTTATCATCTGGGTTCATGATTGCCAGCATTGCGCTTCTGTCAAGAGTACCATCCGGGTTAAATTTAACTCCGCCTTTGGTATCCGGAACCTGTTTTACACAAACTACAATTTTCACGGTATTTTCACTCCTTATTTTTTTCTTTTTTCTCTATAGGACTGAGATTGTTCTGATTTCTCTGCAGACTGAATTATTTTAACAGATCAGCGGAGATAACCATTCTCTGAACCTCAGATGTACCCTCGTAGATCTCAGTGATCTTAGCATCACGCATCATACGCTCTACGTCGTACTCTCTCGTGTAACCGTAACCACCGTGAAGCTGTACAGCCTTGGTTGTAACTTCCATAGCAACCTCTGCTGCATACAGTTTAGCCATAGCTGCTTCTACAGAATAGGTTTTCTGTGTCTTCTTAGCAACGGCTGCTCTGTAAACAAGGAGCTGAGCTGCTTTAACTTTGGTAGCCATATCTGCCAGCTGGAACTGAGTGTTCTGGAACTGACCGATAGCACGACCAAACTGTTTTCTCTCTTTTACATAATCAACAGTTCTCTCAAGAGCGCCCTCTGCAAGACCAAGTGCCTGGGAAGCGATACCGATACGTCCGCCATCCAGGGTATGCATAGCGATGTGGAAACCTTTGCCCTTCTGGCCAAGCAGGTTCTCTTTCGGGATACGGCAATCTGTGAAGATCAGCTCGTATGTAGCAGATCCACGGATACCCATCTTCTTCTCTTTGGTACCGAAGGTGAAGCCCGGAGTTCCTTTCTCTACGATAAATGCAGAGATCTCTTTTTTCTTTCTGCCCTTTACTTCAACAACGCCTGTTACAGCGATGATAACGTAAATGTCAGCCTCTTTACCATTGGTAATGAAAACTTTGGAGCCGTTTAATACCCACTCGTCGCCGTCTAATACAGCCTTGGTCTGCTGACCCTGAGCATCTGTACCAGCACCCGGCTCAGTAAGACCGAAAGCACCAAGCTTCTCGCCCTTAGCAAGCGGAACCAGGTATTTCTGTTTCTGCTCTTCAGTACCGAAAGTCTGGATCGGATCGCAGCACAGAGATGTGTGTGCAGATACGATAACGCCGGTAGTACCACAAACTTTGGAAAGCTCCTCAACGCACATAGCGTATGTTAACGGATCACAGCCCTGTCCGCCATACTCCTTCGGAACCGGGATGCCCATGAAGCCAAGCTTCTGCATCTTTTTAACGGTTTCCTCCGGGAAGTGCTCTGTCTCGTCAACTTCCTGTGCCAAAGGTTTTACTTCGTTCTCGGCGAAGTCATGGAATAACTTTCTCGCCATTTCATGCTCTTTACTTAATGTAAAATCCATGTGTCTATTCCTCCATCATTTTCTTATATACGCTTAAGAGGCGGCTTTAAGCGCCGCCCCGTTGCGGTTCTTAAAAATCTGGTACTCTATTATGTTTTCATCTGGTCAAGAAGCCAGACTTATGTACATATTAGTTGTACTTGTAGAAGCCTTCGCCAGACTTACGGCCAAGCTTGCCGCCGCGAACCATCTTTCTAAGAAGCGGCTGCGGACGGTACTTCGGGTCACCAGTCTCAGACTGAAGTACTTCCATGATAGCCAGAACAACGTCCAGACCTACCAGGTCGCCCAGTTCAAGCGGTCCCATCGGATGGTTAGCACCCAGCTTCATAGCGGTATCGATACCCTCTACAGAAGCCTCGCCCTCAGCGTAGATACCGATAGCTTCGTTGATCATCGGGATGAGGATACGGTTTACTACGAAACCAGCGCCCTCTTCTACCTGTACCGGGATCTTGCCGATCTCTTCAGAGATCTTCTTAACTTTGTCAACAATCTCTACCGGAGTGTTTAAGCCTGCGATAACCTCAACCAGCTTCATAACCGGAGCCGGGTTGAAGAAGTGCATACCGATAACCGGGCGGTCAAGACCTGCACCGATCTCAGTAATGGACAGAGAAGAGGTGTTGGTAGCGAATACGCAGTCTGCCTTGCAGATAGCGCCCAGCTCTTTGAAGGTCTGTTTTTTGATCTCCATGTTCTCGATTGCTGCCTCAACTACGAGATCGCAGTCGCTGCAGATAGTCTTAACGCCGGTATGGATTCTGGCAAGGATCTTGTCTGCATCCTCTTTTGCCATCTTTCCTTTTGCTACTCTCTTCTCAAAGTTCTTGGAAATTTTCAGTTTGCCGTTGGAAGCAAACTCTTCGTTAATATCACACAGGCATACTTCATATCCATCTACCTGGGCAAATGCCTGAGCGATTCCGGAACCCATGGTTCCTGCACCAATAATACCAACTTTCATGACAAATCCTCCTGAAATTATACAACTATAATTTAACTAACTATCTATTGTTAAACTGCTCCACTTTCCGTTTCTCAAGGAATGCTTGCATACCGTTCTTCTGATCTTCTGTCTCGAAGCATCCGCCAAACAGTTTTTCCTCGATCACGATAGCCTGATCCATATCAGTCTGAAGTCCGTCGTTCATCGCCTTCTTGCTGTTTCTGACAGCGATCGGAGCCATCTTTGCGATAGCGCCTGCCAGCTTCTTCGCAGCCGGCATCAGCTCTTCCTGTGTATAAACAGCATTTACAAGTCCGACACGGTATGCCTCGTCCGCTTTGATGTTGCGGGACGCAAATACCATCTCTTTTGCCTTGCCCGGTCCGATGAGACGTGCGAGTCTCTGTGTACCGCCGAAGCCTGGTGTGATACCCAGACCTACTTCAGGCTGTCCGAATAATGCATTGTCCGAGCAGATACGGATATCACAGCTCATGGCAAGCTCGTTGCCGCCGCCGAGTGCGAAACCGTTTACTGCCGCGATAACCGGAACCGGGAAGGTTTCGATCTTGCGGAAAATATCGTTGCCGAATTTACCGAAGTGCTCGCCCTGCTCCTTGGTCATCACGCTCATAGCAGCGATGTCAGCACCGGCTACGAAAGATTTCTCTCCTGCGCCGGTCAGGATAATTGCACGAATTTCGGAAAGGTCTACTGCATCAAATGCAGCTTCAATATCCTTCAGCACATCCTCGTTTAACGCGTTCAGTGCCTTCGGACGATTAATAGTTATGACTGCGACGTGTCCGTCTACCTCATAGTCTACAAATCCCACTTCCAGTTCCTCCTAAAAAGCTCTTGAATTGAAATACGTAAAACCAGAAACAGCCGGAGCGCCGGGGATAAGCCCCGACGACTCCGGTTCTGCGTCAGAAATTAGTCTCTCTCAACGATCGTTGCGCAGCCCATGCCGCCACCGATACACAGAGTAGCCAGACCCTTCTTAGCGTCACGTTTCTGCATCTCGTATAACAGAGTTGTCAGGATACGGCAGCCAGATGCTCCTACCGGATGTCCGATAGCGATTGCACCGCCGTTTACGTTCAGGATGTCTTTGTTGAAGCCAAGGTCACGAGCTACAGCGATAGACTGAGCTGCGAATGCCTCGTTTGCCTCGATCAGGTCGAAGTCTTCTACCTTCCAGCCTGTCTTCTTCAGAACTTTCTTGGTAGCTGCAACCGGTCCAATACCCATGATGCTCGGATCTACACCGCCCAGAGCGCCTGCTACCCATGTAGCCATCGGTTTGATACCCAGTTCTTTTGCTTTCTCTTCGCTCATAACAACTACAGCTGCTGCACCATCGTTGATGGAGGAAGCGTTACCAGCTGTTACACGTCCGTCTTTCTTGAATGCCGGACGAAGCTTGCCAAGAACCTCTACAGTGGAACCCGGACGCGGACCCTCATCGGTATCTACGATAACAGTCTCTTTTTTCTTCTTAACTTCGATCGGAACGATCTCGTCTTTGAAACGTCCAGCCTCGATAGCTGCGCAAGCCTTCTGCTGGCTAGCTGCTGCAAACTCATCGAGTTCTTCTCTTGTGATACCCCACTGATCGCAGATGTTCTCAGCGGTGATACCCATGTGGTAATCGTTGAATGCATCCCACAGAGCGTCATTTACCATGGTGTCGATCATGGTCGCATTGTTCATACGGTATCCGTAACGAGCCTTCATCAGAGCATACGGAGCTGCGGACATGTTCTCTGCACCACCAGCTACTACGATGTCAGCATCGCCTGCAAGGATCATATCTGCTGCTGCGTTTACAGCATTCAGACCAGAACCGCAAACCACGTTCAGGGTAACTGCCGGAACTTCTACCGGAAGACCAGCTTTCAGAGACATCTGACGTGCTACGTTCTGACCAAGACCAGCCTGGATAACACATCCCATGTATACGTGATCAACCTGCTCCGGAGCAACGCCTGCTCTCTTCAGAGCCTCCTTGATAACTACGGCACCCATCTCAGCTGCTGGAACAGTACTGAGCTGGCCACCCATAGAACCTACTGCGGTACGGCATGCACTTGCAATTACGACTTTCTTAGACATTGAAAAAATCCTCCTTGAAAATGATCCACCACGTAAATAACACAACTGCAGTAAATAGTAAAATAGTGATAAATATGATAGTGTATTTGTATCTTAACACCCCACGCGGCTCCTGTCAAATAATTATCAATGGATTTATAAAGATTTAAGATTCTCATTTTTCCGCGTACAATCCACTTATTTCTACATCGTTTTGATCGCCTTTAGGCGGAATGCACAATTTTTTTCTTCCGTTTTCTCAATAAAAGTGGTCTTCTCTGGCATTATAACCAACATGGTATTTTGTTTGTGAATTAATAGACAAAGTCATTTCTTTTCTATTTACATACACTTATATCTGTAATTCATAAATATGAATATGTCGTCATTTTCCCCTATTTTGTCCTCCGCCTCTTTCGTTGACAAGGGGTAGTGGAGATGATACACTGATAAACAACGGGGGATGTCCGAATCACGCATTTGTACGGACTTCTTCATATTATTAAAAAGGACAAGGTGAATAAGTATGGATTACAAGAAACTGTATGCAGAAAAGCTGGTTTCCGCTGAAAAAGCTGCTTCCGTCGTTAAATCTGGCGACTGGGTTGACTATGGCTGGACCACCGGCACTCCGGTAGCAGTCGATGCTGCTATCGCAAAACGTCTTCCGGAACTGGAGAATGTAAACTTCCGCGGCGGTATCCTGATGTGGGTACCGGAGATCTTCAAGATCGAAAACCCGGCAGCTCATATGACCTGGAACTCCTGGCACATGAGCGGTATCGAGAGAAAGGCAATCGCACAGGGATTCAGCTTCTATGCTCCGATCCGTTATTCCGAGCTTCCGAGATACTATCGTGAGTCCGCAACCAAACCGGATGTAGCTGTATTCCAGGTCGCTCCGATGGACGAGCACGGTTATTTCAACTTCGGACCAAATGCTTCCCATATGGCAGCCTGCTGCGAGACTTCCAAGGTTGTCATCGTAGAGGTCAATGAAAATATGCCAGTCTGCCTCGGCGGATTTGAGAACGGCGTTCATATCTCCAACGTAGACATGATCGTAGAGGGCAGCAACCCGACCATCGCAGAGATGGGAGGCGGCGCAGCAGCGACTGATGTCGATGAAGCAGTTGCAAAACTGATCGTAGACGAGATCCCGGATGGTGCCTGCTTACAGTTAGGTATCGGCGGTATGCCGAACGCAGTTGGTTCCCTGATTGCGAAATCTGACTTAAAGGATCTGGGTGTTCACACCGAAATGTACGTTGACGCATTCGTTGATATTGCCGCAGCCGGCAAGATCACAGGCGCTCACAAAGCACTGGACAAAGGCCGTCAGGTATACGCATTCGGCGCTGGTACCAAGAAACTGTATGACTACTTAAACAACAACCCGGCCTGCATGAGTGCTCCGGTTGATTACACCAACGACGTCCGCACCATCGCAGCCCTGGACAACTTCATGTCCATCAACAACGCGGTTGACCTCGACCTCTTCGGTCAGGTAAATGCAGAGTCCGCAGGAATCAAGCACATCAGCGGTGCAGGCGGACAGCTTGACTTCGTTCTGGGCGCTTACCTGTCCAAGGGCGGAAAGAGCTTCATCTGCTGCTCCTCCACCTTCAAGAACAAGGCTGGCGAGCTGCAGTCCCGTATTCTCCCGACCTTAAATCAGGGTTCCATCGTAACCGATACACGTGCAAACCTGCACTACCTGGTAACCGAGTACGGTAAAGTAAACTTAAAGGGTCTTGCAACCTGGCAGAAATGCGAGGCTATCATCTCCGTTGCACATCCGCAGTTCCGCGATCAGCTGATTAAGGAAGCTGAGAAGATGCATATCTGGAGACAGAGCAATAAGATCTGATAAGAACTCAAGATCTGATAAAATCGGCAGAATTCGGAGACAAAATCCAGCAAACCATCTATGGTATCTGAGACTCCCGGTTCTCCGATACATCAGATACGTTTATTTTCTAAAAAAAGTGCTTTTCCTCTCAAGAAATTTTCTTCGAGAAGAAAGGCACTTTTTTATTTATACTTTTTTCTTATAGTTTTTGTTCTACAAGTCTGTGTCTACCATCCGCTACTGTTCCAGAGACTTCCACCGGAAGTTCGGAATCACATCCGACCACTTATTAATTCCGATGATTGATTTTGCAAAATTCGAAGTTTCCAGCGTGTATCTCTTCTGATCAATGTCGTGGAAAACTCTCCAGAGCTTTCGATCCTTTACCGCTACAATCTCATTGCCCTGATTCATATCACAGGACCACAGACCGAAGCTTAAGCCTGCCCTTACCTCTGACGGCGCATCGACCTGACGACTCAGAATGTACGCGTCGATATACGGGTTACTGTCCACGATATAGTAAGAATATGCAAATGCCGCCGCCTGGATATCCGACACATCGCCGCGCGTCAGACTCTGTGCAGTAAATCCTTCCTCCGTCAGAATGACATGGCGCACCTCGCCGGATGCTGTCTTCATCGAATCCTGATTCAGATAATCGGTCAGTACATGCAAGTTTGCAAAGTTGACAATCGGTGAATCTGCACTCTCGGTTACCAGCCCCGTTGCCGGATCATCCCAGAATTCCGGTTCCGTCATCGGGTACGGATACGGATGGTAGGCAATGCCCCAGTCCATCTGACCTTCCGTTACTGCCAAGGCGTTAAACGTATCAACAATGCCTTTGCCCGTATAATGCACCTGATCGTTCAGGTTCTCATACGGAGCTCCCCACCAGAAATCAAGTGAAAAATAAACCCGGTCATTCGCACTTGTGCTCTTGATCGCCGTGTAGAACGTGCGGAATGCCTGCTGATACGTGGATACATATGCATTCAAATCTGCCGGTCCCATGTAGTTCCAAATCTGGTTGTTGATCTCATTGCCCAGAATCCAGTTGGAAATCTTCGCATAATTTGAATTATGATTCTTGCCGCTGTAACGATCCGCCAAAAACGCGAAGATCGCACGCGTTGTCTCAAATCCTTCCTGTGTCTTCGTGTTAAACATATAATAATTGGCGCTCGAAGATTTCGCAGTTCCCTCATGAACCAGTTCCGGGTGCGCGTCATTCCAGTCATTTAAAACGATCGCCGTCACGGATATATCTTTTCCGATATATGTACTGATCACCTTGTCATAATTTTCAACCACCGACTTATTAAAATGATACGTTTTTCCATCGTACTCATAATCAATGCCACTTCCTAAAAACTGGGAAAATGCGATATTGACCGCCACATGTTTGACACCCAGTGTAAATGCATCGTTGAGCATATTTAACTGGATATTCAAGCCCTTTTTCGTCAGCGGCGTCTTAAACGCATCCTGATTGGATGCAACCACCTCCGGATTTGTGATATAATGCGCCGCGCCAACTGCCGTAAATGCAGTTCCGTCAAACACTGCCGGAACAAACCGGCTGTAAAGGCGGTCCTGGGCAGTTCCCTTGTTTAAAGGAATCGAGACGGTCCTCGTCTCCCCTGCGCCTACGCTGCTGACATAATCAGTCCGGCTTCCAATCTCCGACTCATACGGCCGCAATTCAAACAGATAAATCTTTCCGTCCGTCCCCGTTGTATCACCGTTGCTTGAAAGTGAAATATCCACTGTATTCTGCCCCGAACCAATCAGACAGGAGCCGATCGAAGCGGTTATCTGAAACGTCTGCGCCGCCAGTGCTGTGAACGCAGCCGCCACACTCAGGCAGACCGCTGCAGCCAGGACAAGCGCCGTTTTCATCCATTTTTTCATCCTGTTCCTTCCTTTCCGTCTAATATCCTATGGTATTTGATCATACTTCATTCTTCCGTCAGATTCAATTACTATTTTATTAAGGATTATTACAACTATTTTGGAAATTCTGTATGATTCCCAGCATTTTATCTTTCCCAAGCCTTGATTTCTTTCTTATTCCTATTCTTTTACCACTTGCAAATATTGGTTTTATATATAAATCCCTTAGAGCCGCAAATTTAAAAAGCTACAGTTTCCGGAACCATCAAGTATTCCTTCCGCCATAGCTTTTTGATATTAGCGATTATTTAGTTCTTAATGCCCTCATCGCATTTAAAATTGCAATGACGGAAACACCGACGTCCGCAAACACGGCTTCCCACATATTAGCCACTCCAGCCGCGCCCATCAGAAGCACAACCGCCTTAACCGCCAGGGCAAACACGATATTCTGGTGCGCAATTGCCATTGTCTTGCGTCCGATTTTAACCACACCTGCAATCTTCGCCGGGTTATCATCCATCAGGACAATGTCCGCCGCCTCGATCGCCGCGTCACTTCCCATGCTTCCCATTGCAATACCGACATCTGCGCGGGAGAGAACCGGTGCATCGTTGATGCCGTCGCCGACAAATGCCAGCTTCCGCTTTCCAGTCATCTCCGCCAGCATCTCCTCGACCTTCTGCACCTTATCCGCCGGAAGCAGCTCCGTGTACGCCTGATCGATGCCAACCTTCGCAGCCACCGCCTCGCCGACCGCTTTCCGATCGCCCGTCAGCATAACAGTACGGCGGATTCCAGCCGCCTTCAGTCCACGGATCGCATCCTCCGTCTCCGGCTTGATCGTATCGGCAATCAGGATACTTCCGGCAAATTTTCCGTCCTTTGCCAGATAAATCACAGTGCCGATGCCGTCGCATTCCTGATACGGTATATTTTTACTCTTCATCAGGCGTCCATTACCCGCCAGAACTATGTGACCGTCGATCGTTGTCTCGATACCATGACCGGAAATCTCGTTGGTTTCACCGATGCGGGTTAAGTCGATCAGGGGTTTGCGTACCACTCCCTGCACACCCTCTTTGGACTGCACCTCTTTTATTGTGTCATTGTCAGCATCCAGAACGATTTCCGCTGTTCCCGCATTCGCCTTTTGAGTTTCTGCTTCTGCCAAACTGCCTTTTCTCTCACGATACGCCTCCCGTATCGATTCCGCGATCGGATGCGTCGAATAATTCTCGGCATACGCCGCCAGCTCCAGAAGCTCATCCTCACTGATTCCCGCCGGATGCAGCTCCGTCACTTTAAACTCGCCCTTCGTCAGGGTGCCTGTCTTATCAAATACAACCGTATCCAGCTCCGAAACTGCCTCCAGATAATTGCTTCCCTTGACTAACACACCGATGCGGGATGCAGCACCAATGCCGCCAAAGAAGCTAAGCGGAACCGAAATCACCAGCGCACACGGGCAGGAAATTACCAGGAAAATACAAGCTCTCTGAATCCACTCGCCAAATTCTCCGCCCAGCACAATCGGCGGCACAAATGCCAAAGCAACCGCCGCGATCACGACCATCGGCGTATAATATCTGGCAAACCGAGTGATAAAGTTCTCCACCTTCGCCTTCTTGCTGCTGGCATTCTCCACCAGCTCCAGAATCCGTGCCACCGTCGAATCATCAAATTCTTTCGTCACGCGCACCCGCAGAAGCCCGCTGCCATTGACACATCCGCTGATGATTTCATCCCCGGCTGCCGCACGGCGCGGTACCGATTCACCAGTCAGCGCCGAGGTATCGATCATCGATTCACCCTCTACCACCACGCCATCCAGCGGAATCCGCTCTCCCGGCTGCACCACGATGATGTCATCCACTTCCACATCGTCCGGATCGACCTGCTCTATCTGTCCATCTTTTTCAATATTGGCATATTCCGGGCAGATATTCATGAGATCGCTAATCGACTGGCGCGAACGGTTGACCGCATAACTCTGAAACAGCTCGCCAACCTGATAGAACAGCATAACCGCAACCGCCTCAGAAAACTCGCCCACACCGAACGCCCCGAACGTCGCTACTGTCATGAGGAAATTCTCATCAAACACCTGACCATTTTTAATCCCCCGGAACGCCTTGTATACAATATCCCATCCAATAATCAGATACGGAATTAAAAATACGACTAACTCTGTCCATGGCTGCGGCATTCCGGCAAATACATTCATTTTTTTCGCTGCTGCCGCCGCGATATATACGATTGCCGCCGCGACGATCCGCTTCAGCATCGTTTTCTGCTTCTGATTCATAAAGCCTCCCTTCATTCTGGAAACACGTTCCCTGAAAAAAAAGATATAGGAAAATGTGCCGGCACAGCTCATTTGCCTATATCTTTTTACTTTGCCCTTCTGTGCATTACACAATCTGATTTTATTCTTTTAAAAAGCAGCTTTTGATCCGATTATGCCTTTTCCAATTTTACATATTAATAATGCAGTCCGGTTCCACCTTCTTGCACACTTCTACAACCTCTTTCATGATCTCGTCGAAACGTGCGTCATCCGCATCGATCGTCATTTTCTGCATCATAAAGCTGACACTCGCATCATTGACTCCATCCAGCTTCTTGATCGCATCCTCCATCTTTGCTGCACAGTTTGCACAATCCAGATCAGTTAATTTAAATTTCTTCTTCATGATAATCCTCCTCTTTTTATTGAGTTATAAATTTTTAATGTTTGCTTTCCGAGACCTGCAATTTTTTTCTTTACAGATAGCACCGCTTTCACATTCATTCAATCCATTATCATCATTCAAGGAACTTGCTATTCTTTAATATGCTCAAAGCCCTGGTTGATAATCCGGTAAACGTGGTCGTCTGCCAGCGAATAGAACACCGACTTTCCGTCCCGGCGGCTCTTGACAAGCTGCGACTGCTTGAGAATCCGAAGCTGATGCGAAATCGCCGACTGCGTCATATTAAGCAGCTGTGCAATGTCGCAAACACACATCTCCGACTCAAACAGCACAAACAAAATCCGGATCCGCGTCGAATCACCAAATACCTTAAACAGCTCCGCCAGATCATACAAATCATCGTCATCCGGCAGCATTCCCCGGACCGACTGCACAACCTCATCGTGAACAGCACACTCCTCACAGCACTCTACATCATGAATTGCCATCCGATTTCTCCCTTCATGCTACGCGTTTCTGCCCTGCTTCACTGCTTCTTTCGTGAAAGCAGTTTGCAGGATTTTATCAAGATTTCTTTGAAATATTTTTATTTATATGAATCATTGTTCATATGTTCATTATATGAATGTAACTGGGAAATGTCAAGAAATATTTGTAGGAATTTAAAAGGAGTAAATGAAATGTTTTCTCAATTATAAAATGCTGCAAAAAAGACTGTTCATACAGACAAAATCCACTAAGTAATGCGCGTAAATGTGCTTCTTTCTGCCCGGTTTACAGATGATACTCTGTAAGCCGGCACAGTTCAAATATCTATTTTCTACATCCTATGCTTTTTTGTCTATTTATGAACAGTCCGTTCTTTTTTATTCATTATTATATATCTTTTGCAGTTTATTTTTTCGACACTGCTTGAGCTATATTATCCATTGGTATATTGTCCATCGTCGGATGATCTTTTGCCTCTTTCTGCAACCCCGACTTAGACTTCTAATAGAATCTCTCCTCGCCCGGAATCGCATCCAAATGTTCCTGCCATTTCTCAGCCGGTACATCATGAACCGATACCGTCACAACCTTCGGATCCTTCTTTAATTCTTCTGATACCAGCGCTCTGACCTTCTCAGCCAGCGCTGCCTTCTCTTCCCGGCTCCGTCCCGGTACATAGATATTGCAATGTGTGGCATGATTTTCCTCCTTTGTACTAATAGCACTCTTCCAAAATATCCAAGATTTCCGCGTGCGTCAGCTGCCGATACCCGCCGTCATTGCGGATACATGAATCAGCAATCGTTTTCAGCAGGCTCTGATCTGTGATTCCCAGTTCCCGCAGCGTCCCCGGCAAACCAATCTCATGAATAAACGCCTGCAATGCGTCAATTCCGCCAAATGCCAGTTCTTCCTCATCGCCGCCATCTGGTGACATTCCCCAGACATTTACGGCAAATTTCACAAATTTCTTGATGCCGTCCCGGCAAATTCGACGATAATACGCCGGATGGATCACGCCAAGTCCCATGCCGTGGTTGCAGTCCGTGTAAGCCCCCATCTGATGTTCAATCATATGCGCCTCAAAATCACACTGTTTTCCTAATTTGATAATGCCAATCTCCGCCATCGTGGACGCCCACATCAGGTTGCTGCGCGCCTCATAATTTTCCGGTTCCCGGATCGCCACCGGCAGGTTCTCAATAATACTCCGCATCAACGCCTCCGAGATCGCATCCGAAAGATTATCCTCATCCGGTGCACTGAAATATGTCTCCATCACATGGCTGAGCATATCAAAACCGCCCGCTGCCGTCTGGAGTGGAGAAACCGTGTAGGTATATTTCGGGTCCATCATCGCAAACACCGGATTGCAGCGCGGATAATTCCGGCTCGTCTTAATTTTCTGTTCCTCATGGGTGATTACACCCTCGCCGTTGACCTCGCTTCCAGTGCCGACCACGGTCACAATCACGCCCACCGGAACCGGCTCAAAATCAATCTCGCCCTTTTTGATCCAGTATTCCTCCCAGACGTCCTTGTCCGTCGCAGCCGCCATTGAGATCGCCTTGCTGCAGTCCATGACCGAACCGCCGCCCACTGCCAGAATCAGATCTACCTGATTTTCCTGTACGACTTTTTTCCCTTCCATCACCTTGCTGTAGGTCGGATTCGGCATGATGCCTGAAAATTCTATCACCTGTTTTCCAGCCAGCTTTAAGACATCCATCACTTCCTGATAAATACCATTCGTCTTGATCGAGCCGCCGCCATATGCCAGCATCACCGTTTCCCCATACGGCTTCACCGCCTCCAGCAGGTGCTCTTTCACACAGCCTCCGCCAAAATAAATCTTTGTCGCATTTTCAAATGTAAACGCCCGCATCGTTCCCTGTCCTTTCTGAACCCGTTCCGGCAAATGCTTTTGCATCCGCCTGATGTTCTGCCTTCTTCTTTGTAGATATGTTTTTTTGAATCTTTATTTTGATTATTTTTCTCCTTTATCTCAGATTCATCAAATGTTCAGCTATAACTCACACTAGATTTGACAAGTTCTCTGTAAGTGTTCATATTATATCACGATTCGCATCTTCGATGCTTACCGCTGCTGACGCAGCTATCGTGATCGCCATTCGCCGTTCGCCATAAATCTGCAAGCAGCTCTCTGGCTCACTTGCGCTCATTATATCATATTACCTTTTTACATTCTATCTTTTTCAGAAATTTCACGCATATATTTTCATTTTTATGAATAAAATTGCACAAACTTATATCTGCGTGTCATTTTTATTTTCCCATCCACTTCCAAAATATTTTCCGAAATTTATGATTTCTTCACATTCCGAACATACTTTTATCACATTTTTTCGATATAGTAATACGCGTAAAGGCAAAAGACCTTTCATAATATACTTTTTCATACCTACGCCGACAGGAGTCCGTTCCTGTCGGCTCCTCCTATTTTAAGGGATATATCTACTCAAGCGGGCAGTTTCATGATAAAATAAACACACAGATAGAATCATCTCACAAACACAGATTCTATGTTAAATTTACAATAAAAATAGCTGCATGAATCACATATATTAGGAGGAACTTCTCATGAAACACGAACTGACGCAGGAAGAAATCCTGGTTGAAATAAAAGACATTCTATTAGAATACGTAGAAATCACCCGCCCGCTGACACCGGCTGACCGCCTGATCGACGATCTGGGGCTGGATTCATTTTTGATCGTATACTTTATCACAGAGATCGAAGACTGCTTCGAGATCGATATTCCGGAAACGGATTTTATCGAGCTTGTCACGGTCAAGGATCTCTGCGAACGGATTCAGCTGGAAATAAAAAAGCACTCCCCTTATTAATACCAGCGTGTCATCGGCAAGTCATTATCAATTCCTTTTGTAAATAAAATCTGGTGCAGACGCAGATTTTCCACATCTAGGATATAAAATCCATCTGCTGAACCACAAGAAATCATTTCCCAGAGACTTAGAACCATTACGCCCGGGAAAATATATTTTTTAATCCACGAATCGCCCGGATGTTCCTCCAGCACACTGATAAAATGTAGCAGAAACAGTCCGTTCCTTCCATCTTAACCTGAAATGGATACTCATCAAACTTTTGGTTATATCTGTCCCTGTTCTTTCAGATATGCCAGAAAACCCACACAGCCCTCCAGAACATCTTCATACGTTGCGTCAAAATCACCCGTATACCACGGATCCGCGATGTCACGGTCTGAACCTGCAAATGTGAGGAATTTATATATTTTCCCCTCCGGATCGCCTTTCAGCATCCGGTTTAAATTTCGGATATTGGCACTGTCCATACCTATAATATAATCAAATTTCTCATAATCCGCCCACGTCACCTGCCGCGCCCGGTGCGGCACCAGAGGAATTCCAACCTTCCTCAGCTTATTCACCGTCCCCCGGTGCGGTGGATTGCCGATTTCTTCGGTGCTTGTGGCGGCGCTGTCGATAAGGAAGTTGGCGGAAAGCCCTTGGGATGCGACTTTGTGGGTGAAGACACTTTGGGCCAGGGTGGAACGGCAGATGTTGCGTGGCAGATGAAAAGTACTCGTATATTCATATAAACTCCTTTCAAAAGGCGCTTTTCTGCTGCCATTTGCAGCATTTTGCGCGGTGTTAATTTTTCTTTATGTATTGGTCATTTCTGTATATAAAATGCAAATCTTAGCAAAATATTGCAAGATGTGTACAGCAAAAGTAGTAGAAACGGAGTAAAAAGCGGGTGGGGTTACTACTTTGATCTTTTTTGTTCTTTCTCTAGTTCCTCGTATACCATATCCCATTCTTTTTCTTCACGCCATTCGTCGTTTCTCTCTATTATGGCTTTTCCGTCAGAATTGTATTTTGTATTATGGATAGCCATTTTATACGATTTATCATTGTATTGTTTCATATTGCTCATCATTTTCTCCTTCACTGCAATTCATTGAACATGCTCTCTATTCCCTTTACAACGTACACTATATTTCCCATTTGTATTGCTACTCTTTTATTTATAGTATTGCTAAATATTTTTTATCTACATAATTCTATTAAGAATTCTATAGAAGTTCTTAATTCTTCCTTAGTATACGTATTGCCTGAATCTGGATGATCTATTGCATTTCGAATGTATGTACTTAACGTTTTATACTGAGTATTTCTGTATTGGGAACTTTTTCCATATTTATTCGCATCATATAAAGGATGATTTTTTATATAGTCATCGCATTCTTTTATCCCATGTTTTTGAGTTTTTGCCTGAAGATATCCATATAACTGGATATGATAATCTATCGAAACTATATTAAACGCAAGGTAATTTGTTTCTGCTGATGTAATTGTAGGCAAAACTGATGGAGCTGTTATTCTTACAGGAACTATGGCATTTTCTTTTTCTTTTAATACAATAATTAATGTATTCTGGGGATTTTGTAACGCTGATTTTATTACATATTCAGAATGTGTTGCAAAAATCATTTGCGCCAACTGAATGTTATCTTTTATAAAAAGTTTACTATAGTAATCCAGTATTTTTTCCTGCCATCTCGGATGCATGCTTAGTTCCGGTTCATCAACCAATACTACACCACCTTTTAGCGGATTTATATTTCTCAAAAGTTGCGTTCCTCTAAATACAATTTGCTTTTCTCCAGTACTAAGGCAGTCAACCGGTATACTTTTACCATTCTTACTAAAAATTATCTTCTTTTCATTAGGATCTGTCTCATCCACTTCTTTAAATTTCATCCGTTCAAAAAAATCATTAAACGCTAATTCAAATCGATATAGCTTGGATTGCTTCTTAAATTCTTCAAAATTAATATTGGCACCATTTTTTGTTATTCGCATCCATTCAGCATTATCTTGTGAAGACAAATCCACTAGCAACTGTTTTATATTAGTAAAATCCTCTCTTTCATCATCATTATACTTATTATCATCAATTTGCTCTGTTGTAGAAGACTTTACTATATTTGTCTTAAAACCTGAACGTGCTTTTGAATATGCTATACCATAATGCCTAATATCTTCTAAATCATTATTAATGGTTTCTCTATTATTATTTTTATTAGAATAAATCCCCTTTTTCTCTCCTGTTTTTAGTGACTCTCTTTGATGAAACCTAATTTATGGTTATCTTGATCTCCGTAATATATTCTGAAATCGTCATCTTCAATTTTATACTCAATATAATCAAACGGGGTAACAGCTCCCAAATTCAAAAACTCACTTATTGTATTTAAAATTGTAGTTTTTCCAGTGCCGTTTTCTCCTGCTAAAATTATTGTATTATATATTTCTCCATCATCCTTTGTAAAATCAAGTTCAAGGTTTCCTAACACCGAATGATTTTTCCATTTAATTTTTGATATCATATTTTTATCCTCCAAAAATTAATCTTACTGAAAATCATAACAAATATGATTTTCATCCACATATCTTATTATTTCACTACTCATATATTGATTACATTTATTGCCAATAATTATTCTCGAAGTAGTCATCTTAAAGTCAGTAAGTGGTTTTGCAATTCCTTTATATCCCCTTCGCTCTTTTATATTGTATTCAACACGTACTCCGTTAAACTCTGCAAGATCATACGGACAATATAATATTCTTACCTCTTTCTCCCTAGTCGAATCGATTCCAGCATTCGAATTATATGAATTTTTAACAACCCAAGGAATAATGGATAATGCCATTCCCTCATTTTTTATCGCAGCAATAATCATCTGTGTAAAATCAATTGCGCTTTTATCACAATACTCAACTGGATACAAAAAATCAAAATCTCCAACATTATATTCTACACAAACGCCATTACCTCCCGATGCATATTCTCTCCACATATAATCTTCATATGAATACGTAAGAGATAAAACATCATACATCTCTGTAAGATAATTAGTAATTAACTTTATGTAATCTTTACTACAACCCGTTTTGCTAACAACTTCCTCTATTTTGTAATTAATTTGGAACTCAGTGTCATCATTTAGTGTCTTATAAAATGAAAACCATATCTTCTCTTCTTTTAATGTTTTTAACTTCATCTCACCATGTTCTTTAAATGATATAAATTTGTAAACCTTATTATCTTTTAGAAGCGTTTTTAAGTATTCTATTTTGTATGATGTGGCCAAATCTAGCTTATTTTTCAAATTTCCCATACGTGACAAATATTCATCATAAAATCCTATGCCATACATATAATCCCTCATTTCAATAAAATTAAACACATCTATTATATCGTCATTTCTACCACTTTTCCATAATAAAAACGCCCCAGCCTATGCCAGAGCGTCATCATTCTACCATATTAAATCGCCTTAAACATCCTCTGCGACACCGGCTTCTCCCCTTGCGTCCGTTCCAGTTCCTTTCTGGCATTCTGCAGGTCCTCCAGCCGCTTCAATTCATTCTCTGCATCCTCAAGGCCCAGATGCGTATAGGTGTTAAGCGTAACCCCTATATCACTATGTCCCATAAGGTACTGCAGCGTCTTAGGGTTCATTCCGGATTTCGCCATATTGCTGCAATACGTATGCCGGCAAATATGCGGCGTGATATTGGGCATCTGCACCCGATAAATATCGTTGTACCACTTCACCATATGATTAAACCGATGTTCCCAGTGCATTGCCACCAGTGGCAGGCCTTTGTCATCCAAAAACAGGAACCCGGTGTATCCATCCACCACCTTTTCTACCTTTGACTTCTCCCTATCCTCAATGATGGCCTGGAAGCATTTTGCAACATCCTCTGTTATCGGCAGTTTCCTTGTGCCGGCAGATGTTTTTGTTGGCTCAATTACTAAGGTCATATCGGATAACCTTTGAAGCTGATGGTCAATATTCACAATCCTGTTTTCCAAATCGATATCCTTAATCGTAAGGCCGCAAAATTCTGAAATTCGCATACCAGTATGGAAAAGTATGTATACTACTTCATAATATTTGCAGTATACATTTTTTTAATTAAATAACAAGTTGATCTCTCAATATGGATTCCACGGTTTCATACTTCTTATTCTTGTATGAAATCTCAATTAACTTTATTTTATGTTCCTTTGCATACTTTCTTTTTTCCTCATCATTTCTTTGTTGGATAATAAATTTATGTTCTCCACCAAATTCTTCAACTGGCATAAAGTGCTGCTCACCTTGACATTCAATTAATGCCCATACCTTTCCTTCTTTATATATAGCAAAATCAAATCGTAGCGGTGTTTCATTATCAATTCCATACACACCATCAAAAGAGACTTCCACCCTATAATCAATACCATTTTTCATCAAAATATCAGTTACAATCCACTGAAACGAAGAAATCGCATGGCAATCACAGAAAACATCACTCCAATATCCTCCATAGGCTCTATATCCATATTCAGTAGATGGAAAAATGCCAAATTTATCGCACTTTATCAATTTTTCTTTTCCACACAAATAACATCTGCAACGATACTCTTTATATATTGTAATATCATGATATTTCTTTTCATGTCGTTGCGTATAATATGGGGTAGGTGCACTCTCTAATGAATTGTTCACACATTCAAGTACATCAAGCGACTCGTACCTTCTTCCCACATAATCAATATTATAATTCTTTGCCAGTTTTCTCGGAATTGTAGCTATTGTCCTTGCATCCTTTTCTGCTAATTTTATTAATTCCTTGCTTCTTTTTTCATTCCATGCATCACAATAGTCTGTTGCCGGAACAATCTTATCTTTATTATCTACCAAACATACTGCTTCATTGTTCTCATACTTCCTTCTTTTATTGTAATTAGCATTACTAGCTTTTATAGAATAAGTAAACTTCGATGAGCAATACATTGGCTTATAACAGACCTTCGGTTCTGTTTTCAATGTTCGTTCAGAATAATATCGTATTTTTCCACACTTTCTGCACTTACATTTATAATGTATAATTTCCTTTTCTTTATGTAAACTGGAAATAACTTTTTCAAAATCAGCAATCTTAACCGAATCACCATAAACTTCAAAATTAACAGGCTTATATAAATATGCTGGTGTAATAATACTTTTTTCACCATTCCACCCATGCCAATCTCTTCGAGCATATTCACCTTTTTCCACAGCTTGAAGAAAATTTTTCTTTTCTTCTTCTATATTAGATATGCGTTTTTCTATAATTTTTCTATATTCTTCACCATCATCTAAAACTTGCAAACACCCACATTTCATTCCTACCATAACATCTATTCTTTCTACTACGGTTTCCAAAATAAAAATCATCCCTCTCCTACATAGTCAAAATCCCCTTTATGATATTTTACCATATAAACTACATTCTCACCAGTCAAAAAGGCACCCAAGCTATAAGCCTGAGTGCCACAAATCTATATCAATATTCTATTATCAAATCACCTTGAACATATTCTGTTTCAAAGGCTTATCATCCTTGTCCGAAATCCCCATCTCTTTTCTTGCATTTTCCATCCCCTGCATCTTCTGAAGTTCTTTCTCCGCATCCTCAAGTCCAACATGGGTGTAAACATTAAGTGTCACGGCAATATCCGAATGCCCCATGAGGTACTGCAATGTCTTAGGATTCATGCCAGATTTCGCCATGTTAGAGCAATATGTATGACGGCATACATGGGGTGTGATATTTGGCATCTGTACCTTATAAATCTCGTTGTACCTGCCCACCATACTGTTAAATCTGTGTTCCCAGTGCATGGCAACCAGCGGCATTCCGTTCTTATCCAGAAAAAGAAATCCAGTGTATCCACCTAACACTTTCTCCACTTTATATTCTGGTCTATCTTGAATGATTGCTCGAAACATTTCTGTAACTTCTTTTGTCATTGGAATTACCCTTGTTCCGGCATTCGTCTTTGTCGGCTCAATCACATACTCCATCTTCGAAGTTCTCTGCAACTGATGGTCGATATTGATGGTTCTTTTCTCTAAATCAATATCTTTCATCGTCAATCCAAAAAACTCCGAGATTCGCATACCTGTATGAAAAAGAATGTATATCACTTCATATTCTTAGGTTTATTTAATCCGTTTCTGAATATCTTCAACAGATGGCAGTTGCTTTTCCAGATTATCCGGCAAACTACTGGTTATTTTGTATTCGCTTACACCAATCGGCTTTGAAATATCTTTGAGCGAATATTCTGCGACCACATTATTTTTGCTTTTGCACAGAAGCAAACCAATGGACGGATTATCCTGCTCTTTTTTCAAAATGCCGTCCACGGCTGACAGATAAAAGTTTAGCTGACCAGCATATTCCGGCTTGAAATCACCGGTTTTCAATTCGATAACTACATAACAGCGAAGATTCAGGTTATAGAACAACAAATCAATGTAAAAATCATCGCCGCCTACATTCAGGTGATACTGGTTTCCCAGAAATGCAAACCCTGTTCCAAGCTCCAGAAGGAGCTTGGTGACATCCCTAACAAGTGCCTGCTCAATATCCCGTTCGAGCATATCTTCCCGGAAAGGAATAAAATCAAATACATATGGGTCTTTCATTGTCTGCACCGCAAGTTCACTTTGCGGAGACGGTAAGCGGTGATCAAAATTTGTAACTTTATCTGCCAGAACCTGTCTCTGATACAAGTTGCTTTCAATCTGATGGACAAGAACATTTCGAGACCAGCCGTTTTCCGCTGACTTTTTAATATACCATTTACGTTCATCCATATCAGCGACCTTATCCAGAAGAACTATATTGTGACCCCATGGAATTTGTGCAACAACCTGTTGCACAAATTCTCGGTCTGGATAAATCTCTGCGAATTTTGCCATATACTTCAAATTACGAACAGAATATCCTTTGCTTTCTGGAAAAGCAATTCGAATATCTGCTGCAAGGTTATCAATAAACTTGTTTCCCCATGATTTATGTTCATTGATTACGCAACCAATATCATAATAAAGAAGCAGCATATCTGCATTCACATGAACTGCCGCACGATATTGTGCCGCAGTAATTTCACTCTTAATATTTTCAATAATGGAAATATACTCAGCCGTATTCATTAACATACTCATCGTCTCGCTTTCACATAATTCCTATCATTATTTTCTCTATATAAGATGCTCATAAACAATTTTTAAATAATTCAGGTAACCACATGAGCATAGATACAATAATATCAGCCATCCAGCAGCACTGACATCAATTCGTTGACTTTCTTGTACACCCTTAGCTTTTTTGCATATATGGAAAGATTTTGCAGATTCTTCCTCTCATCCTTTGCATAAGCATTCAATGCCTTACTAAATATTTCATGATCAAGCCTTGAACGATATTTGAAGCAATCACAAATCGTACGCTCTCGATCATATATGGAGAGCTTAACCCCGGAAAAATCATCCGCTACTCTCCCCAGTTCATATATTTCTGGTTGAACATAATACGTTTGCAAAGCCAGTGCATCTACATCCAATTTTGTCCGAGACATAGATCTCGGAACAGCAATCGACCATTTCCGAGGTGCAAAGCCACTATAACCATAATGAAAAAGAGCCGATTTCACACAAATAATTGCCTTTGGAATCAATGTTGCAATAAGTTGTTCTTCAGAAGATGTGTCCCAATCGGCAAGTTGATAGTATCCGTGTCGAATGCGTTCAAGGTATCCGGTATTACAAAGATTCACAACATCAACAGCGGGTATGCCAGCTGCAACAAAATCTGATGTTTTTGCAATACCGCCCTTTTCTATAATTACCTGTTTTGAAAGAGTTTCCTTATCCACATATTCACCAACTTTTTATTAAAAACTACACACAATCAATTTGCTTCGGTGCTTATATTTTATTATATCATCCAAATTGAATTAATCGATAATTTCACACACAGTTTTATAATTTCTGTGTATGAAATTTTTAATTCTGGATTTCAGCCTGATGTGGTAAGCTAAAACTGGACACATGAAGCAACGCTACATAATTCTGCAATTATGATCTATATATTCACTTCAAATCGAATGTGTTTTTTACATTTTAAAAGTTACTTCCTTAATACCCAATCCTAAAATAATCCAAATACGCTTTATACTTATCCTGTGCAGTCAGGCAGGTATCTGTCAGATAGCCTTTTTCGTTGTCCCATTCCTTTAGCCCTCGGTAATAGAACATCTTCAGATCGTCCTCAATGATGAAAGGAACGATATTGTATTTCAGGCACTCTTTAAACATGATCAATCTGCCCACACGGCCGTTGCCGTCCTGGAACGGATGGATCCGCTCAAACTTCACATGGAAGTCCAGAATATCTTCAAAGGTCTTTTCTTCCTTAGCGCTATATTCCGTCAGCAAGGCCTTCATTTTATCGGCAACTTCTTCCGGAAGGGCTGTATCCCTGCCGCCGACTTCATTCGGGAGTTTCTTATACTCGCCAACAGCAAACCAATCTTTTCTGGAATCACTGGTGCCGTTCTTCAAAACCAAGTGAAGTTCTTTGATGAACTTCTCCGTCAGAGCTGCTTTTGCATGATCAATAAGCATGTCAATGCAGCGGAAGTGATTTGCTGTTTCGATCACGTCATCCACATTTAGCACTTCTTTTTCTACGCCAATGGTGTTGGTTTCAAAGATATATCTGGTTTGATCGTGCGTCAGGCGGCTTCCTTCCATATGGTTGGAATTGTATGTCAAATCAATCTGTGTTTTATGGTAGATTCCACCGGAATATTTACTTACCTTCTGCTCTTTCAGAATATCCAACAGAGTAATTGGTCCTTCTTTTCTTTTGTTGATACGCTCCGGTTTTTCTGCGTTTTTCGGAATGTTCCATGTCTTGCCGGTAAGAAACGCACCGTTCACACGCCCCTGGGCGCAGTAATTTCTAACACTGCGCTCTGACACATCCCACTTTTTCGCTATTTCAGCAACTGAAAGATATCGCATCTATGATCCTCCGCCATAAAATCTATCCTCAAAACTACGTTAATCTATTACATATTATATCACATCATCGGCAAAAATATCAACATTTTCCGAGTTTGGCTGTTGGATTTTTGCCGCCACAGGATACTTAGGTTTTCGACGATATTCCGTAAAATACACTGATTTACATAAAAGCATGATTAGGATTGCGTCAACTAATGCTTTGCGTGTACACCTATAAGAAAAAGATCTCCCAATACCATGCGTACTTGGTATTGAGAGACCTTTTTTCCTAATCACTGATGCATTCGGTACAGTTAACTATAGTTGCTACATTCTTCATTTTTAAGCCAGACTTCCCCAATATATTATTTATATTCTTTGCAAATTGGCCTGCACTCCAATCACCATTGACATATACCAAAATTAGCTTGGTTTTAGCTCTTGTGGCTGCAACATAATGGTTATAAACATCTTCTTCACTTGACAGTTTATAGTCAGACACAAACAAAACTACTTGTTCAAACTCCAGTCCTTTCGAAGAGTGAAAGGTAATCGCAATTCGTTTCAATTCATCCATATTTACTGCAGATTGTCATCTTCACTATTTCCATCTACAGCCAATTCACACTTTATATCCTTTATAATTATTGAAACATTCCTCATATTTTTTGAAGAAAAAGAAATCTCCTGATCACTCCAACTTCTAATGCTATTTTTAATTTCAAATACAACCTTTGAAATCACTAAATCATCTCCTCGCCAATTTGATGTGAAATATAACCAATAGAAAATTTAAATTCTCTCACACTATGAAGCTTTATGCCTTGCTCTTCACAAATCTGATATAATTCCTGTAGTGCCGCCTGCCCCATATTACGAAACTTTATAAAATGTTCCTTTGGATATTCTCTCAATACTTCCAATGACTCAAATCCATTTCTTCTGAGAATATTCCGTAACCTGCTCGACATTTCAATATCATCATAATTTATTTTTTCAGCGTACATAAAAGCTCCCTTTTGTCATTTTATTTGTCATATAACTTATCAACCTCTGCTTCATATACTGATTCAGTATAAGTATCAAACAGCACCCATTCCACCAAATCAAAGCTGTCCGGATTATCCTGCAAGAACCCGTTTACTGTATGTACTGCAATCTTTGCTGCCAACTCAACCGGAAAACTATATACTCCCGTTGATATAGAAGGAAATGCAATAGACCTGATTCCATTATCCATTGCCAGCTTCATGGAATTAAAATAGCAGTTAGCAAGAAGTTCCTCTTCTCTATTCCTTCCACCATTCCATATCGTTCCTACAGTATGTATCACATAATCACATGGCAGATTATAGGCTTTTGTTATCTTTGCTTCTCCAGTCTCACATCCGTGAAGTGTCCTGCACTCCGCCAGAAGCTCCGGTCCTGCTGCTCTATGAATCGCACCATCTACACCGCCTCCACCAAGAAGAGAGTTGTTTGCTGCATTCACGATTGCCTGCACCTCTGTTACTTTTGTTATGTCTCCCATTAAAGTCTTAATTAAGTACATTTAGTTCCATCCTTTCCAGATATCCGGCTGATAACCAAGTGTTGATTGCTTTCCGTTTCTTACTACTGGTGTTTTAATTACCTGTGGATTCTCAAGCACCTTGTCGAGCTTATCTTCATCTGCGATATACTTAATAAGAGCAAGTAAATCCTTGTCCTTGCCATCCCAATTAACCATATTTTCTAATCCACCATTTGCCTGAGCTACTGAATTAAATTCTCCTTTGCTCATACCTTTTTCTTTCATATCAATGAACTGATACTTTATGCCCCGCTCCTTGAAAAAACGCTCCGCCTTCTTAGTATCATTGCATTTCTTTGTTCCAAATATCTGTATATTCATATCAGTATTCCTTCTCTATCTCTCCATTTATTCCATACATTTTCTTGAATGCATCAAGGTCTGCCTGGTTCTTAATCAGCATAATCTCTTCTATCTTACCTGTATGAATGTCCTTAAAGCCTGCAACCTGCTCGCCATTACATATGCTCGCTTTGATTACTGGTTTCTTATTTTCTTTATCATATGTCTTTGTAACTATCTTTTTCTTAAATAGTCCCACTCTGAGTACCTTCTTTTGACTTTGCCATCAGTATAAGTTTTTCAAAGGACTGTGCAAAGCGTACATCATCTTCTTCTGTACGCTTTCTCGGTCCTTTCATATGATTCTTATGAGAGCTACGCCTTGCCTTCTTGTTAAGATGTCGCTCCATAAGCATCTGATCTATGTTCTCATTCGTGTACCACTTGCCTGATTGGTGAATAGCATATGCACCTTTTCCAAGAGCCATAGCAGCGACACCATAATCCTGAGATACTACTACATCCCCTTTATGGCAAATACTAATCAGCTTATAATCTACAGCATCTGCTCCTGCACCTACTACAATCACCTCGCTGTAATCAGAATACAAAATATGATTCGTATCACACAGCAATGTGGTGGAAATATTGTATTTTCCTGCTATTGTCTCAACAATGTCCACTACCGGACACGCATCTGCATCTACAAATATCTGCATATTTTTCCTCAAATCCACATCATATCAGTTGTGATTAACTGGTGTTCGTACTTCTATAAGATTTCCTGATGGATCATAAAATCTTACAAGCTTCTGTCCACCTTCAAGTTCCATTAATTCCGTAACATAACTTACAACATACTTGCCAGACTCCAGTTTTTCAATAATACCTTCTATATCATTATCTTCAAAATAAAGTTCTGTCATATTGTTATGTGGAGTTGTAGGTATTTCTGTACTGTCATACCATACATCTACATCCTGTAATACAAGCCCCTCAGACATTATTACATTACCTTCCAGCCTTGTAATCACACGCAATCCAAACAGTTCTTCATAAAAATCAATTGATTCGTCAATATTATCAACAATGATCAATACATTTTTCAAACTCATATTTTTTGTCCTGCCTCTCCATTTCTCGTTGAATCCATGTCATAATTACATCTACAAGGTAATCCTGCTGCACCTGACTCAATTCCTTGCCTGGCTGCATTTTATGCCACTTTCGTATGCACTCCCTACAACATGTTGCCGTTGCGTGCTGAGCAATAAATACTGGGTGACCTTTCATCGGTGTTTGTTTACCATCATTCGCTATATATGCGGGAGCTTCTCTCTTTGCAATAAATTCCTTTACATGTTTCTGGATTGTATCCAACCCTTTTTCATGTATGTAATCAATATCTTTCTGTTTCAGATGAAAACTGCTTCGGAACTTTGAATTATCCAGTCGCTCAAATAACTGCCTGTACCATTCATCCTTAGTCATTAAAACTTCACTACTTCCAGCTCATGGGATAGACCGGTTGTGACACTGCCGCTCGACGCTTCCCCGTCCTTTGAGATCGGCATCGCCGCCCCCGTACGGGAAATGCAGTCGCCTGCGGCAGCAGAACTGATGAAATTTATGCAGAAGGATCTGATTCATGCCTTCGAGTAATCTATACGAAAATCCGCTTTTTATACATTACTCGTCCTTCTTCACCTGCCGCAGCACCTCCTCCGGCACCGAATCCAGCAGATAATTTTTATGTCCGCTATGCGGTCGGTTGGTATGCTCACGTGTCTGATTCTTCACACGGTCTACCTCTTCCTCAAAATCCCGCGCCGAATACAGCCCGCAGCCCTGCCCACGGATGATGATCTGTTCCAGACGGTCGGAGGTCGCTACCATCACCGTATATTTCCGCCCATTTTCATGGGCAAATTTCTCGATGTACTGGTCAGCTGTCTCCGCCTCTTTCGTAAAGACTACATGAATGTTGTGGTAATCCGTCACCTCCGTCCGGTGTCCCTGCACCCGGTAAGCATCGAACACCGCTATCACCTCGATACCGCGGCTTCCCTGATAATCGCATAGAATATCCAGCAACTTACCACGGGCGCTGTCAATGTTGATCTTTGCCAGCTCATTTAACTCGTCCCAGGAGAAAATAATGTTGTAGCCATCTACCAGCAAGTATTCCCGTACCGCCGATGCCATTTTCCCTTTGGAGCCGCCGGTTCTGCTGCCCGCTCCGCCACTTTCCGGCGCTTTGCCTGCATGTTCCAATTTTCCTGCATTTCCAGCCACAGAACTTCCCGATTTTCCTTCACTTCCAGATGCCAAAGTTTCAGCTGTCCCGACTTTCGAATCGCTCTTCTGTCTCACCGCTTCCTGCCTCCGCGCCGTCTCTCCGTACACTCCGGCACCATAGGTTTCCGCCGGGCGTTTGCTCTTTCCGCCCCACCGGCGTTTTCCGCCGTCTTCCTTTTTATTTGCATGGTAGGTGCGAGCGAGAATCGCATCGACCTCGTCCGTTCCGATCCACATTTCTTCCGAAGCGCCGCCGCCCTGTCCATCCGAGGAGCGCGCACCCAGCTCAGGGATCGCATCCATCCGCCGTTTTCCATTGGAATCGCCCAGGCAGCTTTCCAGATGCATATAGTCTTTGACCTCATCCCAGTTGACGACAAATCCCGCTCCGTGCGTACAGAAAACAGATCCGCTCGGGTTTGCCAGATCCGCATCCGGATCATACCCGGCTGCCGCAATGATTTCTTCTTCATTGTGGCACGGTCCGTAGCCATCGAGCGTGCAGATCATCTGTCCCAATCCGCCCGTGTACGCCGTCACCTCCGTCTGATATCCATCGAGTGCCGATACCGGGGCACGTCCGGTTAATATTGCCTGCCCGTCCTCCAGCGCCGGTCCCTCAAAGACGGCAAACCGCCGCTCCAGATCGGTCATTGCACGTCCCACCATCTTGTCCGGTATCGTCAGGTGAAAGGCATAAAATGGTTCCAACAGCACCGAATGCGCCTGCATCAGTCCCTGACGGACCGCCCGGTACACGGACTGTCGAAAATCGCCGCCTTCTGTATGTTTCACATGGGCGCGTCCCGATTTCAGTGTAATTTTCATATCCGTGATCGGCGCCCCAATCAGAACACCCCGGTGTACCTTTTCTTCCAGATGCGTCAGCACCAACCGCTGCCAGTTTTTACTTAAAATATCTTCACTGCAATCGGTATCAAATACCAGCCCGCTGCCCGGTTCTCCCGGCTCCAGAAGCAGATGTACCTCCGCATAATGGCGGAGCGGCTCAAAATGCCCGACACCCTCGACCGTATCGGTGATCGTTTCTTTATATACAATGCTGCGCCCGCCAAACCGGACATTTACCCCAAAACGCTCTGCAATCAGGCTTTTCAGAATCTCCATCTGGATCTCGCCCATGATCTGGGCGTGAATCTCTTTTTTTTCTTCCTCCCAGACAATATGAAGCTCCGGCTCTTCTTCCTCTAATTGAAGCAGTTTCGGCAGCATCGCCGCCGCATCCACGTCCTCCGGAAGCTCGACGCGATACGTCAAAACCGGCTCCAACACCGGTTCCGCGCCCATTTCACAGACTCCAAGCCCCTCGCCCGGTTTCGTGTGCAAAAGTCCCGTCGCCGCACAGATCATGCCCGCCGGTGCCTCGCTCACCGCCTCATACTTATCGCCTGAATACAAGCGGAGCTGATTTACCTTTTCCTCGCCGATCCGGTCTTTGACATGCAGCACGCCGCCCGTGATCTTCATATAAGTCAGGCGTTCGCCCTGGCTGTCGCGCACAATTTTAAATATTTTCGCCCCAAATTCGTCCGGATACACTGGTTCCAGCGTATATTCTTCCAAACCGCGCATAAAATCTTCCACGCCCGTATTTTTGAGCGCCGAACCAAAATAACACGGAAACAGATCCCGGCTGGCAATCCGGCTGCGGATCGCATCTTTAGACACCTGTCCCGTCTCCAGAAATTCCTCCAATTCCGCTTCGCCGCTGACTGCTGCCTCTTCATAGAAACTTTCCGTCCCGTCCGCACCAAAATCAACGAAGTTGCCGCCCAGCGACTCTTTTAGGTCGCGCAGGACCTCCTGTTCCCGTCCCGGCGCCAGATCCATTTTATTGATAAAAAGGAACGCCGGAATCTGGTAGCGCGCCAGCAGCCGCCACAGCGTCCTTGTATGTCCCTGCACGCCGTCTGAACCGCTGATGACCAGCACCGCATAGTCCAGCACCTGAAGCACCCGCTCCATTTCCGCTGAAAAATCCACATGTCCCGGCGTGTCCAAGAGCGTCACATCCATATCATCCCATGCAAGCCGCGCCTGCTTGGAAAAAATCGTGATTCCGCGCTTTTTCTCCAATTCATATGTGTCCAGGAACGCATCGCCCTTGTCCACCCGCCCCAGATGGCGGATCATGCCGCCCGCATAGAGCATCGCCTCTGATAATGTTGTCTTCCCCGCATCTACGTGCGCCAGGATTCCCACCGCCAGTCTCTTCATGTATGTTACCCTCATTTCCGTTCTATATGAAAAAGAATGTGCCTTGGCACATTCGGGCGTCTCGCGCAGTCGCTTGCGACATGTTTCTGCTTCGCGCGAGTGCGCATCCTCGCGAAGCGTTTTTTGTTTCATAGGACGTAATTTCCTATGAAATAAAAATCACTCTACCCGTTATGATACCATGTATGTCACTGATTGTAAAATACCGCGTGCTGACCAGCCCGCTTCTATATCACAAAAAAAGTGCCTCTATTTTTCTTTTTTTTCGTGATTTTTCGGATTGCCAATTTTATGTATTTCTTATAAAATCTACTCTCAGAGTTTTATAATCGTTTTTTAGAAAGGATGGTTTTTCCATGAGCCGCTCTTCGCAACGCTCTACCATAAAAGATATGACAAACGGGAGCCCGGCAAAGCTGATTCTGGGCTTTGCGGTTCCGATGCTGATGGGACTTCTGTTCCAGCAGTTTTACAGCATGGTCGATACGATCATTGTTGGAAAATTTCTCGGTGTCGATGCACTGGCTTCGGTCGGTTCCACCTCCGCCATCAACTTTATGATTAACGGTTTCGTCATCGGCGTCTGCACCGGGTTTTCCATTCCGGTTGCACAGCGGTTCGGCGCACAGGATTACAAGGACATGCGCCGTTTCGTCGCCAATGCCGGATGGATCGCCTCCTGTTTTGCCGTGATCATGACCGTGATCGTCTGCCTGATGACACGCCAGATTCTCGTCTGGATGCAGACGCCGGACAATATCATTGACGGCGCGTACAGCTACATTTTCTTCGTATTCGCCGGTATCCCGGCAACCTACCTGTACAATACGCTGGCGGGCATCATCCGTGCGCTCGGCGACTCCAAAACGCCGGTCTATTTCCTGATTTTATCCAGCCTTTTAAACATTGCGCTGGATCTGCTTTTCATCGTACAGATCGGAACCGGCACCGCCGGAGCTGCCTATGCAACTGTTATCTCTCAGGCAGTATCCGGTATTCTCTGCCTGATCTATATGAAGAAAAAATTTGAAATCCTGCATATGCACCATGAGGAAACGCGCATCAGCGGCAGACACATTTACATTCTCTGCAAAATGGGTGTGCCGATGGGACTCCAATACTCGATCACCGCGATCGGCTCGGTTGTCATCCAGACTGCCATCAACTCCCTAGGTTCCATCGCAGTTGCCTCCGTCACCGCAGGTCAGAAGATCGGCATGTTCTTCTGCTGCCCGTTTGACGCGCTGGGCGGCACGATGGCAACCTACGCCGGACAGAACGCCGGTGCCGGAAAGGTAGACCGCATCCGCCAGGGCGTCCGGTCCGCAACTCTCATCGGCGGCATCTACTCCATTGCGGCGTGCATCGTGCTGACCGTGTTTGGCGGCTTGATTCCGCTTCTCTTCGTCGATGCTTCGGAAACAGTTGTAATCCATCAGGCGCACCAGTTCCTGACCTTCAACTCCCTGTTCTACATACCTCTGACAATCGTCAATGTATGGCGTTTCACGATTCAGGGAATGGGCTACAGCCTGCTCGCCATCCTGGCAGGTGTCTGCGAAATGATCGCCCGCGCCATGGTCGGCTTCCTGCTGGTGCCGATCTTCGGCTACATCATCATCTGTTTCGCCTCGCCGCTCGCATGGCTCTTTGCAGATGCATTTTTGATTCCAGCATTTTTCTATTGCCAGAAACATTTGCTGGCTGAGAAAGCACGGATGGACTAAAACAAAATAAATAATACAACTCAAAAAAACTCCTCAGAAAGCTTTCATTTTGACCACTTTCTGAGGAAATTTTTGATTGCAGATTCTTATTTTGGACTTTCGCCAATTTGATTTTCAAAGATTTTTATTGTTCCGTCTATCCTTACACAAGCACAGTTCTATGCAAATGATTTCATTTTTGTACAGACAGAGTTCACGCATTTTCACTTTCCTCCGGCTCATTCTCACTCCACTTATCCTGCATTTCTATCTCTTCTATTTGCCTCTTCTCATCCCGCACATCCCTATAAAATGCCGCAAATGCCGCCTCCTCATATGGGCGCAGAAACAGATAGCCAATATTGAGCGGTCCCATCAGCCCTACCAGAAACAGCACTGCCAGAAACAGCACGGTCACACCACTGAGCCTTCCCTGTGTATACAAAAGAACCGCTGGTATTATATATTGAATGCTGCAGATCAGCCGCCAGCCGATAAAGCTAAAGGTCAGGCAGAATAAATTCCATTTTTTCCCATCCATCAGGCGGCGCGACTCGGTGATCGCCTCGTTAGCGGAATATTCTGGATGTTCCATCAGCACATATGGTGTCATCGCATAGCTGTACGTCTTTATGAAACCCGGAACGAAAAACAGGCAGGTCCAGCAATATATATAAAAGCCGCGCACAAATACCATCGCTACGCCATCTGTGATCCGCGAAAACTGGGAAAATAAATCAGAAAAGGACGCTTCCTTTTTCTCTGCCAGATTCAGATGGAAACGAGCGTATCCCATCTGCCCCGCACCTCCAATAATAACCACCATCAAGCCCCAGATAAGCAAAAGCACCCAGGGCAGAAGCATGCTGCGCATCGGAAATACCTGCGTCAGCACATTCTTCACTTCCGGTCGTGCCTGTATCACTTTTTGCAGCTCTGATATTCCATTTGGCGCCGTATCGGCAATCTCCGCACCGATCAGGGACGCTGCTAATCCCGTTCCCATCGCAAGTTTCCAGTTTCCGCGCAGTGTCTCACGCGCCATTTGCCTAAATTCAGATGCACTTCTCATGCTTTTTCCCCCTTTCTTTCTGAAATCATTGTATCATTTTTCCATTTTGACCGTCAATATGCCACTTCAAACCGTAAATAATTTGTAATAAGATCGTAATGATTCTACTGTCGTCAAAGGAAATTTCAGAATGCCGGAATCACTCTCCCAGCATTCTGGGAGCTGATTGAGCTGGCGATCCGCTGGCACTTCTCATCTTCCAAATCTGCCCTGCTTCCTACAATCTTCAACTGAAATTTTTAGCCTGCATCACAGACAGGTTGTTTACATTTTTCCCTACTTCATATACCCGCGCAGCTTCACATATTCCTTGATCAGCTCCGCCGTCTCGTCCAGTCCGAGGCGGGTCGTATTGATCGGAAGATCGTAGTTCTTCATGTTTTTCCAGTCATTTCCAGTAAAATATTTATAATAATTCTTCCGCTCATTCTCAATCTTCCGGATGCGCTTCTTCGCTCTTTCTTCACTGATGCAGTCTACTTCCATAACGCGTTGCACGCGGCGCACACGGTCGGCATAGACAAAGATGCGGACCAGATTTTCGATCTCCTCGTCCTGATCCAGCACATAGCCAGCCGCACGGCCCACAAATACGCACGGTTCCTGTTCTGCCAGCTCCCGCATCACCATCGCCTGGAATTTAAACAGGTTATCCGGCGATGTCACATCGCCTTTCAGGGACGGCTTTCCGAACACATCTGCCTTCTTCGCGCCAGTCAGACGGTGAAGCAGGTTGTTTCCCGCTTTCTCATCCGCTAAACGGAAAAATTCCTCTCCAACCGCACTCTTCTCCGACGCCATCTTTAAGATCTCATCGTCGTAGAAATGAAGCCCCAGCTCCTCTGCCAGCTTGCGTCCCACAATACGTCCTCCGCTTCCGTACTCCCTCTCGATTGTGATAATCAGATTTTTATTTCCCATAAACTCCACCGCCTTTCTATGTCCCAGTTTTATCTGCAAAACAGCCTGTCTTTTGTCTATGCAAATCTCCATGCCGTTTTCTTATTTGCATCTCTTTCTGCACATCACTTTTTGACACATCTTTCATTCCGTCCGGAATTTTTCTTTAGATGCGATCGCTCACACAGATCGCGCCGTGCGGACGGATACTCATGCGATATACATTTCCCTTACCGGTCGCATTTTCAATGTATTCTGTATACTCGTCCACCAGATCATTCGGAATCATCGCCATGATGACACCGGCAAATCCGCCGCCATGAACCCGGCACGCGCCGCGTCCTTTTTTCGCAATAAACAGCTCTGTCAGCGCCAGTGCAATGCTGATGCCCTGCTCCTGCACGTCTGCAGTCGTGTATACATTCTGAAGCCATTTCCAGGAAGAATTGCCCGAAGCTGTGATTCCCTCCAAAAAGGCAGCAAAATCATTTTCCCGAAGGGCCTTTACTTCCTGCTCCACTCTCTTATTTTCCTCAAAGAAATGGAACGCACGCATCACGGAACGATCTCCCGCAAATGCACGCACTTTCGCCAGGTTTGCGATCACCTCTTCCTCGGAAATCTCCGCGCAGACCTCTTTGCCAAAGTACTGCGCTACTTTTTTCATCTCGTTTGGAACGGAAGAATAATCTGCGCTCAGATCCGCGTGGCCTTTTCCCGTATTTACAATCATCAGGCTGTGATCCTGCGCGCCGAAATCAAAATCAATCTTCTCCACAACCGGCGCTTCCGGATTTTTAAAATCGATCGTAATCAGACCGCCGACCGCGCATGCCATCTGATCGAGCAGACCCGACGCCTTGTTCCAGAACTTGTTTTCTGCATATTTTCCGATGTGGGCGTAGGTGACAACATCCATCTTTTCCTCGTTAAACATCGTATTTAACATAGAGCAGATCAGCATCTCATAGGAAGCCGAAGAACTGACGCCCGCCGCGCTGATAACATTGCTGGTAATGTATGCGTCAAATCCGCCGACCTTGTATCCTCTCTCCTCAAAGCCCTTTAAAATGCCCTTTGTCAGGTCGATGGTGCCGCTCATACCCGTGCTCGGTTTCAGGTCGCTTAAATGGATGCTGAAATTTTGATGAAATGTCTCACTTAATATGCGGATCGTGTCGGTTCCGTTCGGTGCCGCCGCTCCGACGCAGTCCAGGTTGATGCTGCCCGCCAGCACCTTGCCATGATTGTGATCGGTGTGGTTGCCGCTGATCTCCGTCCGTCCCGGAGAAGTAAACAGCTTGATATCACGTTCCCCATATGTTTTCTCAAAGCGCTCTGCCACATAGCGGTAACGCGCCCGGTTCTCCTCCGCTTTCTCTGCCCCGTATAATTCTGCCATCAGCACTTTCGTTTTCTCAGATTCCAGCTGTTTCAGTGTTTCTTTGACTGACATATCCCTTCTCCTTTTCCCCAAATTGTTTGTTACTGTTCACGCATACGTGCCCAGTAACGGAATTTGCCGTGGCTTCGCATTTTAATACGGCAAATTCCTGCTGCCACCACGTTTTCTTACGGCACTTTCGATTCCAAAAGTGCCTACCCGTGAACAATTGTTTCCTTTATATGATTATGATTTCAGATATTTTGATTTCATCTGACTTCTTGTATGTATTATATCATTTTCCTCAAAATGCCTCAATACGATATTCTTTCGTGTATTTACAAAATGCTGTGGTTCTGGTAAGCTTTCATTTATATAGTAAAACACAGGAGTCCGTATGAAGCAAACCACTCAAACATACCTATCATTACCCGAAACATTCCATCCTGCATCCACCACCTCCGGCAAACAGCCGGATTCCTCCATGCCCCGCTGCTACTCCGACGGTCGTCCCTACTATTCGTTAAACGCATGGCTGAAAGACCAATTTGGGCAGAAAATCTACAAGCTGGCGCTCGACGGCGGCATGACCTGTCCCAACCGGGACGGTACGCTGGGAACGGGCGGCTGTATCTTCTGCAGCCACGGCGGTTCCGGCGATTTTGCAGAGCCGGCTCACACTTCCGTGACCGAACAGATCGAAGCGGCAAAGGCGCATGTCGCAAATAAAATAAAGGGTGGAAAATATGTCGCATATTTCCAGTCCTACACAAATACCTATGCGCCTGTCTCCTATCTGGAGCCGCTTTTTTCCGAAGCAATCGCCCACCCGGACGTGGCTGCCCTGTCCATCGGAACCCGCCCGGACTGCCTGCCGCCGGATGTCCTGGAGCTTCTCGCCCGCTTAAACCGCCGAAAACCGGTCTGGGTGGAACTGGGACTTCAGACCATCCATGAGGAAAGTGCTGCGCGCATCCAGCGCGGTTATTCCCTCCCAGTCTTTGAAAATGCCGTCCGTGAACTGAAATCCGCCGGTCTGACCGTCATCGTCCATGTCATTCTGGGGCTGCCTGATGAAACGAAAGCTCAGATGCTCGATACCGTCCGCTATCTGGCCGATTTCCAGCCCGCTATCGACGGCATCAAACTTCAGCTTCTCCACATTTTACGCGGCACGAAGCTGGCAGAGCTCTACGAACAGGCACCTTTTCCGGTCTTTTCAATGGACGAATACATTGAGCTGCTGATCGAATGTATCCGCCTGCTGCCGCCCGATATGGTCATCCACCGGATCAGTGGCGATGGACCGAAAAAATTGCTGGTCGCACCGGAATGGAGTGGAAATAAGCGGGCGTTTTTGAATACGTTTTCCAAGGCACTGCGGGAAAGCGGGTGTTTTCAGGGGCAGGATTTCACGAATTGATTTTACTGCACCTGCACTTTTCCATTCTCATCAATCTGCACGCCGTCCGAAAGCCCCTGTATCTTCTCGTAAAACGCCTCTTTCTTCCCCACATCCAGCTCTCTCGTATATCCGGCAGATGAAGTTGCAGGCACAATCGAAAGCGCCGTCTCTCCCTGTGCATCTAGCGACGCCTGCACCAGCATTGTCTCCGGAATCGAACTTCCGAACACAAAATTTCCCAGACTGTACAGAATCCATTTTCCATGATACAGCTCAATCCCCTGCAGCACATGTGGATGGCTGCCAACCACCAGATCAGCGCCCGCGTCGATGTACTGATGTCCCATCTCCCGCTGGTACGCCTCTGGCTGCGTGTTCCGCTCGATACCCCAGTGGACATAGACAACCAGATAATCACACTCTTTCTTTACCTTCTGGATCTCCTGCACGACCGAAGCCGTGTCATACGCCGAAAACATGCCCGGATGCGACGATCCTGCCGCCCATCCGCCCGTCGGAAAGACGCGCGACGCGCCCAGAAAACCAATCTTTTTTCCATTTTTCTCAATGATCTGCGGCTGTTTCGCCTCTTCCAGATTTTTTCCCGCCCCAACATGCAAAATCCCGGCACTGTCCAGCGTATCGCACGTGTCCAGCAGTGCGTCCGTGCCGTAATCTAGCGCATGGTTGTTCGCCACCGTCACGATGTCTGGTCCGATCTCCTGTAAAATAGACACGCGGGACGGCGATACCCGGAACGTAAACTGTTTATCCGCCGCCTGTGTTCCCCGGTCGCTGAACGGAAATTCCAGGTTTGCCATAAAAATATCAGACTCCGCGATCGTCTCCCGCAAACCCTCTCCGAGGACGCCACCGATACCTCCCACACGGTCGTAGGCATTTAAAACATGGTTGGAAAAATAGATATCTCCGGCAAACAGAAGCGAACACTCATTTGAATCATTTTCTCCCGGTTCTGCCTCAAGTTTGCCGGATTCACCCTGCCCCTGCATTTCCACCCTCAGTTCCGCGCCATCTACCTGTTCTGACTCCACCTGCCCGTCTATATCTGTTTCCGGATCAAGCGTTTCTTCCGATACCGTTTTGTCTTTTGGCTCCAATGAGATTGTCTCTTTCCATATGGAACCTCCCGCCTGGCATCCGCCAAGCAAAAGCGTCATTCCTGCCAAAATTGTCAAATTTCCAATTCTGGATAAAAGAAATGCCGTCCGGTATCTGAACGGCATTTTCGTGCATTTACTAAAAAATGTATGCTTCATTTTTCCTCAATCAATCGCAGCTGTCCGGCGTTTTCCACCTTTCCAGCTGTCATCACCCACTCTTTCTCCCTACAGTGTCATAATGATTCCGCCGTCGCCCGCATATACGGTTGCAACGCCAGCCGTATTCGTGATCACTACCTCACGGAAGTTTGCCCGTTTACACATGATCTCTTTCACGTGCTCAGCACGTTCCGGGTTATTACAGTGTGCGATCACCAGACGTTTGCTTGTGGTATCGCCGCCCTCTTTGCACGCAATCTCCGCCATCCGGTCGAGCGCCCGGGTCATGCCGCGCGCCTGATCAAGCTTGATGATCGTACCGCTGTCCGCGCCCATAACCGGCTTGATATTCAGCGCCGACGCGATAAAAGCCGTCAAACCGGTCAGACGGCCATTTTTCTTTAAGAAATCAAGTGTCTCAATGACGAAATACGTGTTCATCGAATCCCGATATGCCTCCGTCTGCCTGCAGATCTCCTCAAACGGAAGACCTTTCTCGCACAGATCCCGGATGAACAGCGCAATATTTAACTCGCCCGCCGACGCCGACAGGGAATCAATGACTGCAATCTTCTTCCCGTCCGTTCCGTTCTCTTCCTCATAAAGCGTTTTGCCAAAGCCGCCGAGTTGTAGCAGCCGCTCAGATGGTTCGAAAGCGTTACCACGAAAATATATTCTGCCTCGCCCTCAAATGCTTCCTTGAAGCTCTCCGGCGATGGACACGCCGTCTTCGGGCACTCGGAACTTGCCTTTACCTTTGCCAGAAACTCCTTCTGGTTAAATGTCTCATCATCCGTTACCTTGTAATCCCCTATCTGCAGGGTCAGCGGAATCATCTGAAAATGCGGATCCACTTTCAGTTCCTCCGTCAAATCCATGCAGCTGTCACCAATAATTTTATATAACATAACGTCCTCCCGTTACGCAATTCACATCACGTAGTATTCATTACTATTTATTATAGTAATCACACAGTAGGAAGTCAAGCAGAATCCCGTGAAATACATGCTGAAATACATGACAAACACATGAACAGTGTTACTGTTCACGCATACGTGCCCAGTAACAGATTTTACCGTGGCTTCGCATTTAAATACAACTAATTCCTGCTGCCACCACGTTATCTTACGGCACTTTCACTTCCAAAAGTGCCTGCTTGTGAACAGCAACTGACCACCACATCATCTCGACAAGAAAAACGCCATCGTAATCAAACTTACCAGAATAAATGCCACTGTTCCGAGATTCCCATACATTGCCCCACATATATTGCGGAATTTCACTCCCTCTGGGAGTGCCCCATCGGACAGCCGGATTTTCCGGAAATTGAAAATCAGCAGAACAAACGCCCCGATGATCGTGCAGCCCATAAACCCGGTCATCAGAAACGTGATAAACAGCGGCAGCAGCGTATCCTGTGTTCCAAGCATCGCTATCACTAACGACCAGCTGTTGATCAGAATATGCAGCAGACAGTTATAACGCATCCGTCCCGTCTTCACCGCCACATACCCCAGAACCACGCCAATCACCGCCGCATAGAGAAACTGCGTCACATTTCCGTGCATCAGACCAAACATCAGCGCCGTGTAGGTAATCGCCGCCTTATCGCCAAAACGGCGCAATCGGTTTAAGAGTTTCCATCGAAAGATATATTCCTCAATAATGGGTCCTAAAAACCCTACATATAAAATCATTACCGGCGAGAGCGAATCCAGCATCTCGTTGACCGGGTTCATCGCGGATGCATCGCCGCCGCTACTTGCCGCCACCGCATCATTGATTGCATTTCCCAGCAGGTTAAAGATAGTTCCAAATCCCTGTGCCAAAATAAAAAACATACAGAACTGCAGGAAACTAATCTTCATTTTCTCTGCCCGTTCTTCCGGGACAAGGCGCAGAATTAAAAATACGAATGGAAGAACCAGCGCATAGATGACCAGCGTGCTTCCGCCGTCCTCATACCACGCTGCATTTACCATCCGGTTCAAAAACGTACTGATCACGCCTCCGTCCGCCCATACGTTGCCAGCCACTTCCAGAAGTATGCTGACAAGTACCGTCATCACACTGAAAAATGCCAGCGCCCAGCCGAGGACATTGCAGACACGGCGCACCTCGCGGCGGCAGGTTTTTCGGATTTGTTTCGGACTCTGAACCGCATTCTGCAGCTCAGGTTCCGTTTGCAGACCATTTTCTTCTGCCTCCCGCTGCCAAAGATCCGATTCGTTCCAGTTTCCCTCTCCCATTTTCTCTCCTTCGTCATTCAGGTCTTTCATTCCCAGAAAATACCTGTTTTATCTTCCGGCGCTTTCTATCACACGGCGCGCCTTTTCCTCCTCTGCTTTCTGCACATAAAACAGATATTCCCGTTCCGATGCCGCATTTTCTCCCGCACTTCCCAGCCTCGCCCGCTGATTGCCGGAAAGCACGCCCGATTTCAGACGGTTCTGCACCTTGACCTGATACTCAATTCCCGCCTGTTCCAGCTGCTCCCGGATCGCCGCCTGCCGTTTCATATCAAACGTCGCGCCAACCTGTTTCCATCCTCCGATTCCAAACATACACGCACCTCCCCGTCAAATCTGAAAAAACCTTGCTAAGTGCTCCTATTCTATCATAAATACTAAATTCGTGAAATAGTGAATCCCATTTGCTCTCTTACGACAGGTAATAAAAGAGCTGCCACATTTACGTGCAGCAGCTCCGTTATCATATCATATATGATATTTTAACATATTTTCCTATATAAAACAGTCCTAAACCAGACGCCCTTAGTTCAGCATCATACCCATAATCTCATTCGACCGTGCGATAAACTTCGTCATGCGCTCCGGTGTCAGGGAACCGTGGCTGAGCTGTGCCAGGTCGTAGAGCTGTTCGCAGATCTTCGGCGTATTCTCGCCATCCGTGTGCTCTAAGACGTACTGAACGAGCTTGTTGTTCGCGTTGAGTACCAGCACCTGACCGCTGCCGCCGAACATCGACGCGTCCATGCCCATGTTGTACATCTTCATCATATCCTGCATACGGCGTGTTTCCTCCGACAGGGTGATCATCGAAGAAATCTCAGCATCCTTCAGCTTCTCAACCTTTACCTGCAGCTTATCATCGCCCAGTGCTTTCTTGAAGGTCTCTGTCAGCGTCTCTTCCTGTTTCTTGAGCGCTTCCTTGTCCTCTTCCTTCACTTCCTCGCGCAGCGTGTCATTGACATCGGCATCAATACGCAGGAATTTCAGGTTCTCATGCTTCTGCTCTTCCTGGCTGATGAATGGATTATCAATGCTGTGAGACATGATGATCGCATCCTGTCCGTTTGCCTTGAACATGTTGATGTACTGGCTCTGCTCTTTCTCATTTGTTACATAGTAGATCTGGTTCTCATGACCTTCCTCTTTCGCCTTATCCATGCAGTCTTTCAGCGTCAGATATTTTCCGTCCAGGTTCTTGTAGATGATGTAATCATCCATCTTCTCAGCAAATTTCTGATCCTTTAAGCAGCCAAATTTGATAAATGGAGCGATATCGTCCCAATATTTCTCATAGGTCTCACGGTCTGTCTTGCACATACCGGTCAGCTTGTCCGCTACCTTCTTGGTGATGTAATCGGAAATCTTCTTTACAAATCCATCATTCTGCAGCGCACTTCTCGATACATTCAACGGCAGATCCGGGCAGTCGATCACACCCTTTAAGAGCATCAGGAACTCCGGAATGACCTCCTTGATATTATCCGCGATAAATACCTGGTTATTGTACAGCTTGATGGTGCCCTCGATGCTCTCATACTCCATGTTGATCTTCGGGAAGTACAGGATTCCTTTCAGGTTGAACGGATAATCCATGTTCAGGTGAATCCAGAACAGCGGTTCCTTGTAATCCATAAATACCTTGCGGTAAAATTCTTTGTACTCTTCCTCGGTGCACTCGTTCGGATGCTTGTTCCACAGCGGGTGAATGTCATTCAGTGCCACCGGACGTTTCAGGATCTTATATTTCTCGGTTCTCGGAGATACCTCCACGGTCTCTTTCGTGCCGTCCTCTTTCTCCTTTTCCTCGGTCTTTGCTTCCTCGACCACCGTCTCAACGATGGTGTCCTTATCGGTCAGCTGATCCTTCTCGATCGTCTCATACTCCGGCTCTGCCGTTGCATTTTTCAGGTAAATCTCAACCGGCATGAAAGAGCAGTACTTCTGGATGACTTCACGTGCGCGATACTCATTGCAGAACTCAGTGCTGTCTTCATTTAAATAAAGGACAATCTTGGTACCATTGCCTTCCTTATCGCCCTTATCCATCGCAAACTCAGTGCCGCCCTCAGACTCCCAGTGAACCGGCTCTGCGTCTTTCTTATAAGAAAGAGTATCGATCGTAACCTTGTCCGCTACCATGAATGCAGAATAGAAACCTAAACCGAAATGACCGATGATCTGGTCTTCGTTTGCTTTGTCCTTATATTTTGCCAGGAAATCCTGTGCACCGGAAAATGCGATCTGGTTAATGTACTCTTCCACTTCCTCGGCAGTCATACCGATACCATTATCCTCGACGGTAATCGTCTTGTCCTCGGAATTGACGGTAACCTGAATCTTATACTCCGTCTCCCCCGGCTCCTCATACTCGCCCATCAGCGCCAGCTTTTTCAGCTTCGTGATCGCGTCGCATCCGTTGGAAATCAGCTCACGATAGAAAATATCATGATCGGAATAAAGCCATTTCTTAATGATCGGGAAAATATTCTCGCTGTTGATTGATAAACTTCCTGTTTTTGCTGCCATATCTATACACTCCTTTTGATTGCAAAATACAGTGGATATCCGCTCCCGGAAATGGAGTCTGGCAGTTTCACTCTGCCGCGTCCAATCCTGCTATCCAGCTACATAAATATACGCTTGTAAAATTCTTTTTTTGTGATTTTCCATCACCGTGACTCTTATTTTAATACCAGCGTTCCAAGATGTCAATAGAAAATTAGCACTCATTTTTGTTGAGTGCTAATAAATTTTAAAATTCTCCGTCTTGCCAATAAGAAGTCACTTGCGTCCCCCTCCCGCCTGCGATAAAATAGAATCTACGTTATTGTTTCTACATTACACAGAAAATAACGAATTTACCATCTCAGCGAGGACACATATGATTGCCTGCAATATCTGTGATATAAAATTATTTACCAAGAAACTGTTCATCGGAGAGACATTTGACCGCTTTCTGCTCAAGGAAGCGGAGATCGTAACGTTCAACACCTTCTCCATCGACGGACGCGTCCATAAAAGCTTTTATTCCGAAGAAGAGCGTGCCGAGGGGCAGATTGAAGAATATTCAACCTGGAAAACTCTGCGCCCGTTCTGTTTTTCCCTCATAAAAGGAAAAAAGCTTCCGGAGCGCTTCTCCATCATTTTGAAGCTTCCGAAAGCTGCCACCGAACAGTTTCTGACCGCCCGCAAAAGCCAATGGCTCCCGGAGCAGGTCGGCGGACTGTTCTTAAATATTCATTATGAAAACCAGCATTTAAGCTGTGTCACCGGGCTGTCGCTCAACCAATTTACGTTAGACAAGACGCTGGAACGCGAGTGGGACGAGTCGATCCGGACATTTTTGCGAAAAGAAGAGCTGCCGTTTGAGGAATAACGGCAGCCCTGTTTTATCGGAATTTCCAGTTACACATCTTCGATTAATTCTCCCAGAGAATCAGTCCATTGTCATTCAATGCCTGTTCGATCTTTTCAATATTCTTCGTGGATTCCGGTGCGGTCCGTCTTCCCAGTTCACTCATGAGCGCCTCCGTTACCAGCATCAAAGCAGTATCACCGCTCGGATGGTTCACAGAATTCGTATCAATCACTACATCTGCGATCTTTACCAATGGATTTAAGCTTGTATTTGTGATCAGTATCATCGGGATTCCCAGGTTATGTGCTAACTCTGCCACACGAATCGTCTTTTTCGTACATGGCCAGACCGAATACACTAAAAGCACATCCTTCGGCGTCGTATTGATTGCAATCCGGTCATAGACAAACTCTTCCTCCCGGCTGAGCTGGCGGATATGCGGATAAAAGCGCTCTGCCACATATTCAAAATACAGCGCCAGCGCCTTGCTGGAACGCATTCCCAATATATAGAGCTGATCTGATTCCAGCATCAGCTGGATTGCCGCCTCAAACTGGGAAATGTTTGACGGCGTACAGAGATTTTCAAGCACCTGGATTCCGTCCGCGATCGCATATGGAACGTATCCCGGCTCGCCGTCTCCGAGGTACGGGAAAATTCTTGCCGCAGGCTACGGTACGGCGTTGTATTTTTCAAAAGCGATTCCTGTGCCAATGCTTTCTTAAATGTAGTGTAGCTGTCAAAGCCCAGAAGCTGTACCAGACGCATGACCGTCGTGCTTCCCACACCCGCATTTTCCGCCAGTTCCGCCACCGTCATCACGCCGATCTTTTCATAATTCAGCGCCAGATAATTGCAGAGAATTCTCTGTTTTTTCGGTACGGCGTCCTTGATTTTTATGATCTGTTCCAATACTTCATTGCCCATCGTTTATCCTCATTCATTCCAAGATTCTCACTCGATTTTCGTTTGGTTTTATTATATACTTTCCTTACAAATTCGTCAATTTGACATTTGTTTTTCGTCAAAGCAGACAAATTTCGGAGGATTTCTTTGTAAAAAAGGTAAATTTTATTCTTTATTATTGTATTTTGGTTGATTTATTCCTTTACAAATTCTATAATCATATCATAAATGTCGTTTATGGAATAAATATTCTATTTTAGGAAGGGGATACTCAAATGCAACAAACTCGATCACCTTACCAAATCGCCATGCTCCAGATGAACTGCGATTTGTTCCATGTTTCTAATAATCTTGACAAAGCAGAGAAACAGATCCGGGAAGCAGCCGCTCACGGGGCAAAATTGATTTGTCTGCCAGAGGTATTTAATGTCGGCTATCTCGGCACCTGCATCCCAGATATGATGAAGCTCGCCGAAATCGAAGATGGACCTTCCTTGACACGGATGCGTAGTCTGGCAAAGGAACTTTCAGTCTTTATTCTGGCTCCGATTCTTTTTTCCACCCCATCTGGAGTCGAAAACTCTGCTTTTTTGATCGATGATACCGGCACGATTCTCGGGCATTATTCAAAAACGCATCCCGTCGGAGACGAACGAACTTATCTGCAGCGCGGCACCCAGTACCCGGTCTTTGAGACAAAACTCGGAAAGATCGGCGTCGTCATCTGCTACGACGTATGCTTTCCAGAAACCGTCCGCCTGCTGACACTGGCCGGTGCCGAACTGGTTTTAGTCCCGGCCGCATGGCGCGCCAGCTACTATTTCAAAGAATGGTGGGATTTAAACCTTGCGTGCCGTGCCCTGGACAATCTTGTATACATAGCCGCAGTCAACCGCTGTGGATTGTCCGGCGATGAGATCTTCGCAGGAAAAAGCCAGCTGGTAAGTCCTATTGGAGAACGGATTGACAGCTGCGGCGTCCAGGAAGAAGCTATTTTATATGGAAGCGTTGATTTAAACCGGATTGCAAAAGAACGTGATTTTAATACCGTTCTGACCGACCGCCACCCGGAGGACTATCGTCCTATCTGGGATACACCCTACAAGGAGGAATCATAAATGACTGATAAAAATGCTAAAAATGAAAACTCAAAAATTCGCATCATGACCTTTTTCCCGCCATTTATTATTCTGGTCGCGTTCCTTGTTTTAAGCCTTGTCGATCAGGAAACTTTTCTGGGAGTCATCAATAATATCAACAACTGGATCATCAAAAATCTCGGCTGGGCTGCCAGCATTCTCGCCCTTGCAATCGTAATCGTCGCCGTTGTTGCCATGTTTTCCAAATTTGGCGATGTACGAATCGGCGGTGAGGACGCCAAACCAGAACTGAGCAATTTTTCCTGGTTTACTATCGCCCTTACAACGACCATGGCAGCCGGTGTCCTCTTCTGGGGACCAGGAGAACCGATCGCACATTACGCGTATCCGCCGACCGAATTATACGGCGTTGAACCTTCTACCAGCGGTTCCCTGAAATTTGCCATGGAAACCATGTTCCTTCACTGGACGATCGTTCCGTATTGTATGTATACGGTTCCGGCTGTTGTATTTGCTTTCATGTATTATAACGCAAAAAAGCCGTATTCCATCGCCAGTGAAGTTTCCCCTCTTCTGGGCGACCGCTGCTACCATCCTCGCTGGATGCAAACCATCGACGCAATCACCTTATTTGCCATCGGCGCCGGTATGGCTGGTTCCGTCGCACAGGCATTCATGAATATTTCCGGCGGTATCTCTAAAATATTCGGTCTTCCGTCTAATGCCCGACTCTGGTTTATGGTTGGCATCGTGGTTGCAGCCGTTACCGTTGCAACTGCTGTTTCCGGTATCCAGAAAGCCATGAAGCACGTTTCCAATATCAATGTATACGGCTTTGCCATTTTCCTGATTTTCCTGCTGGTATTTTCAAATGCCTCCTTCCTGTTCAACCTCTCTACCGAGGCATTGGGTGGTTTCGCAGGTACCTTTATTGAACGTATCTTAATCACCGGTGAATCCGTTGGAACCCAGTGGCCGCAGTGGTGGACCACGTTCTACTGGTTCAGTTGGATGGCATGGGCACCGACCTCCGGAGCTTTCATGGGACAGATCGCTTATGGACGCAAGGTAAAACACGTTCTTGGATTATATGTAGGTCTTTGTGCTTCTGTCAGTGCTATCTGGATGGTTTTAGTCAGCGGTACTTCCCTGTGGGTACAGACCTCCGGACTGTTCGACCTCGTTGCATCTTATGACCGCGGTGTTGAAAATGTTCCTTATGATATGTTAGGCGCACTTCCACTTGGAAATCTGATCATCCCGTTATTCGTGGTTCTGATCTTCCTCAGCACCATTACCGCCTGCAACTCCAACTGCATCGCCATGGCTGGTATCTCTACACAGGGCATCAACCCAGACTTCCCGGACTCCCCGATGTGGTTAAAGCTTGTATGGTGTGTCGTTCCGATGGCAGTCGGCTATATCATGATCGCAACCGTTGGTGTCAATGGTGTCAAGATCATCGCAAACTTCGGCGGAATGTTCGCCGCCCTCATCATGATCGGCGCAACCGCCAGTCTGGGAATTCTGATTAAAAATTATAAGAAATTTGACAAAACAGACGCTGGCAGTCTGATAAGGCATAGCCTTTCAAATTAAAAACATTCACATAAAATTTAAAAACATAAAAAATAAAGAAACCTCTGCAATTCTTCCTTGATTACAGAGGTTTCTTTAACATATATTTCCTATATTGAACCATTTATCATTATATCATAAGTACTAAATTCAGCTTTCGCCTTTGGCTCGGCTTCATTAAGTGCTTAGATATGACTCGCACTAAGTTCGAAAACACCTCACTAAGTGCTCATATTATATCATATTGAAAGGGATGTCATGAAATTTGCACAAACTAATCCAATCTTGGGAGCTATCCTATACAATTTCTTATTCGGTATCTCTTATTTACCGCTAAAAATCTTAACTGCACGCCTAAATGGAGATACTGCACTACTAATTGCGCTTCGTTTTGCAATCTGTCTTGTGATACTTTACGCCTTAAAACATACCGGACGAATTCATCTGCGTTCTCTTCGTGATATGGGCATATCTATTCTTCCTATCTGTATTTTCCAGCTGCTTAATGGCTTTTTTGAAACCACCGGCATGTGCTTCTATCCTTCTGGGAAAGCAAGTGTGGTTCTGGCATTAATCCCGCTAATTACCACCTTACTTGCCATTCCGTTTTTCCATGAAAAGCCCTCTGCAGGACAATTTTTCTTTATTCTTCTTAGCTTTTTAGGTGTTTTCATTGTTGCCGGAAATTCTGAGGATAAAGCTGCAACCGTATGGGGCTTTTTCCTGTTGTTGATGGCTGCCTTTATGTCCTCCTCCTTAAATCTCTGTATCCGGAAGCTCGGAAACCATCTGACACCTCTGGACATTACCTATGCCATGAGCTTCGCTATGTTTGCTATTTATGGAAGTATTTCTCTGATAAAGCACCTGGTTTCTAACGAGCTCACCGAATTATTTCGTCCGCTCTCGGATCCTGTTATCATCGGCTGCCTTCTTGCCTTATCCATTGGCTCCTCACTTTATGCATCAGCACTGCGGAATGTAATTTTTACCCATATGACCATGGCTACTGCATCCAGCTTCAGCGGCATCTCCACTGCTACAGCTGTACTTACAGGCGTTATTATTCTGAGAGAGCCTTTCGGCTTCCGTGAATTCTTTGGTCTTGTACTCGTACTTCTGGGGATCTGGGTGTCAATGCACTTCACCATAAAAATGGGAGATTTTCTTCCTCCCATCATTCTCCTTTATTTCACCTACATTAAATAAACTTCCGAGGCGAATTTTCTATCAATAAAAAATGTGTGGCTATTCATTTTCATGTCCAACCACACATTTTTTCATAATATACGAAAACTTATTTACTCATAACTTCTGCTTCGCCTTCCCGAAGCTCATTCATCTTCTCCTTATGTACACCAAAGCATTTTGCACATATCAGGAAAAGTACCACCGCTATTCCCGTCTCAATCGCACCAACTGCAATACATCCCATGGAAACCGCCAAAATTGGTGTAAATGCAATGATAAACACCTCAATCACGGACTGAAGCGTGTACGAATATCCATAATCATTTAACGTTCCGCTCTTTCCTTCCGGGTCTACAATTCGAAGCAGCGTAACACCAATTGCCACAACACCCGTTGTCCATCCAAATACAAAAATAGAACGCTCAAACCAGAAATTTCGGAACAGCTTCTGTCCAACTACAAATACTAAAAACAGGGAGGTCAGCAGTCCTAATACACATAAAAGTAAAATCGGACCTGCAAATTCGAGTACAACAGAAATAGAAATAGATGCCACACCAAAGCCAACCAGATAATCGGTTACCATCGAACCAATCCGTCCTTCCACATGCTCATCAATACTGTCTTTAAAACGAGTATGCCCTATAATCGTGTTAATAATGACACCAAATATCATTGCCAGGCACATAACCGGTAATTCTACATTCGGTAAGAACTGTTTATAAAAATCGTAGAACTTATAACCACACAGTGTTGCAGTCAGCGTGAGTGCAAGATGAAATGCCAACGGATCCATACTCATTGGATTGATGGTTTCTTCTCCCATCGAATTTCTCTTACCTACTGGAACGATTCCTGTGCGGCACTCTTCCGGAAGAGATTCCGCTTTTTCTACCAGACGTGTTCCTCCATGTCTGGTTGCATAGTTAATACAGGCAATTCCTACAAACAAACCAACTAACAGGCCCACGGTTGCAAACGTCTGCCCCAGTACAACGCCATCTTCACGTCCCAGTGAATTGTTAAGTGCCGTTCCAATCGTTGAAGCATAGCCATGTCCACCGCAAAATCCAGATGGCATCAGCAGGGCAATTTCTGTAAATACATTTGGAAACAAAATTTTCATCAGTGCGCCGCCTACCAGCAGTGCAATACCAAAACAGAAAAATTCAGCTCCCATATTGACACAAAAGGAATCGCCCACCTTTGTCAGAATCTGTTTTACATTGGTTTTATCTTTTTTCCCCAGGAACAAACCGCCAAATAATACACATACCAGCATATAAGCATAACTTCCTATTTTACCGCTCCACGGAATCACGTTTAAAAACTGCGGTCCCAGGACAAGTCCCATCAGACCTGCCAGAACAGACGCTGGAATATAAAACATCTGCAAAAATTTTATACGGGAACGCAGGAACTGGGCTATAATCAGCAGCAGCGACATAAATGCAAAATCATATAGAAACGACATATTGGTATATTCCATAGATATCCTCCTTCCAGTACACTATATTATCCCTTACCTTCTTAAAAGTACTTCTCGAAAGAAATAAAAAGGTCAAGAATTCTTATAAGTAAACTTATAATTGATTTCTGACCTTTTTATTTTTTCATATTCAATTATCAAATTTACTATAACTCTCCCAGCACCTTCCGGGGCACCGTATGCGTCATCACATAAATCTCATCTTCCGTGATTCCCTCATCCAGCAATGTCTGCATAAACAACTTCATCGCTTCCACCGGGTGTTCTCTTGAAGTCTGCCCCCGATCCGTTACCATAAAACAGTGTTCTGCTCCGACTACCCGGATATGGTCTGCCATCTCCTGCGCCGTGCATTCCTTTTCTGCCACATTATACCAGCATTTTTCAATATAAACGCCCAGAGCTGCCAGCTGTTTCTGCGTTTTTACATCGACACGCGTCCGCGGAAATTCTGGATGTGTCAGAACCATACGGTTTCCCTGCCGGATTCCCTCCTGACACAGGAGAATACTTTCCTCCGGGCTGATGTGCCCGGTCGCGACTGCCGCATCATACTTTCTGGCAATCCTCAAAATCTCCAAAACCTCCGCCCTCAGCTCCCCTGTTTCGGTCAGGATAGAGATTCCAGAGCGGTCAAAGAAATCTCCCGGCATATTCCCGGAACACAAAGAGTTCTTTGCGTCCCGGGTCGGCATCCACACGATACGGCATCCGCGCTTCATCGCATTTTCAACCGCATATGGATTGAGTCCTCCGACTGGCCAGTTTAACACCAGACCGCCATAGGCTTTCGTACACGAAGCACAGTGGATATTAGCCAGAATTGCCCGCGCAATCGTGGACTCATAGTGAGATTTCAGCATAATTCCTGCCATTCCGGCTCTCCCGGCTTCTTCTAACAGCCCGTAATCATCCAAAACTCGATGAAAGGGGGACGGGGCTGCGTGCATATGGAGGTCATACGCTCCCTGCATTAAATATGCAATCTCTTTTTCTCTGTCCATAGATTATTTCTGTAAACCAAACTGGAATGCTTTCAGATTCTCCTTGTAGAATGCTGCCAGCGCGTCAGCCAGTGCCTGGAACTTCGGATCGTCGTCGAACATCCACTCATTGTGCTTGCCATCTACATAGTATAACTGCTTCGGCTCCTGTGCCAGACGGTATGCTTCTTCCGCCTCTACACGCTGATGCAGCTCGTTATAATAGCCATGACCTACAAAGACAGCACGCGGTGCGATTCTCGGAAGCAGGTCTTCTACGTTGAAACGGATGAAGCTCTCGCCGATTGCGGTGCTCATCGGGGTCGGGAACTCCTCGCCGTTATCCTTGTTGACAGAATCGCCGATACCGCCGTTGATCTCTTTTAATACATGGTCTGTATAGAAATCGCCGCTCTCTGTGATGTTCGGATAATCGGTGTACGGATGCATCAGAACCGGATCGTTGGTTGTAATTCTCTTGATACGGTCTTCTCTGAGGCGTGCAACGCTCTTTCCAAACTTATCATTTCCCATGCCGTCACGCATCCAGCGCTCGCCATTTACAAAGCTGTTCAGGGTTGCAATCGCTTTTACTTCCTTGTCACGCGCTGCAACGGTTACGCATACAGCACCGCCGACACCCCATCCAAGAAGTCCGCAGCGTTCCGGATCTACTTCCGGCTGAATCTGCATAAAGGTAAATGCGTTTGCCACGTCTTCAACCTCTGTCTCAAGGGTTGTGTACTTCGGCAGGCATGGATGAACATTCTCACTCGGCTTAAATCCTCTGTAATCGAAGCCCATGCATACAAATCCTCTTGCTGTTAAAGCTCTTGCAAACAGTGCCGGATAGCACTTATTAACGCCGGTCCATCCAGAGTTACACAGAACTGCTGGTCTCTTCTCGCCCTCTTTGTAATCATCCGGGAGATAAATATCTCCTACCATCTTTGCGCCTTCGCTGTAGAATACAACTTCTCTTGTTTTCATGTTGAAATCCTCCATTTCATTTAATTTGTTCTTTTTTGTCGTTTATGGAATTTTTGTTCCTTTTGTGATTTTATATTAGATCATGTTGCAGAATTTGTCAACCATATTTTCGAAAAAAGAATGTATTTTCCATTTTGTATAGTTTTAGCTTCCTGTTTTTGTTGATTCGTTCCAAATCTTGAAACAAAAAAGGATGCACGACCACTTCCAACTCCAGTCGCACATCCTTTTTCTATCTAATCTTCATTTTATTCCATCATCAATGTGTCGCCACATAATATCCCAGCGTTGCCGGGACTGCCTTATTCTGGTTCCAGATCGCCGGATATTCCGAGAAAGATACCGGGCAAGTGGAACGTCCTACCTCGATCGTGATACCAGGGATGCCTGCTGCCTGCTGCAGCCAGTCCTTCAAGCCGCCGACGCCCTTGCTTCCAAGAACGGAATAACCATTCAAGGCATGAACAGCGTTTGCCAGCGCCTTGGACTCTGCCGCTTTCTGGTTGTTCTGCGTATCCCAGTAAATCACATTTCCCATCGCATGATAGTTGATAACCGCATTGAATCCCGTTCCCTGAATCAAGTTCGCGATTGCCTGGCTCTCCGGCTCTGACAGTGGGTTGGTTCCCTTATAACCATTTGCAGACGGATGGGTTAAAGACACATTGATTCCCTCCCAGTTTGCCGCAAAGTTATAGTTCAGATCGACACCGCGTGCATTCGCCTTCCAGCGTCTCATATACTCTTCATAGCTGACCGTTGTCCGGCTGGATGCCTTGTCCGCCGCGTACGCCGCCTGCATCGTCTGGCGCAGTTCCTCCGACTGGATACCATTCTCGCCCATCTGGCTGATCGTGACTCCATCCGGATTCAGCATCGGCACAAAATGAAATGCCACCTGTCCCAATATGTTAGAAAGCGGCTGCGTCATATAGGTACCATTATTCGTAAATCCAGCTGCCAGATACTCGAGCTGCTGCATCATCAGCGGTACAACGATATACTCTCTGGCATGAATCGCCCCCTGGAACAAAATCTTCTTGGATGCGTTCGGATTGCCGACAATCACATCGTAGATATCACGTCCGTCCGCCGATTTTCCAATCGATTTCACGGTCACTGTTCCCGGATAACGGCTTGCCAGCGCCGAAATATCGTTTACCATCTGGCTATAGGAATACTTATCCACCGGATTGACAACCGGATTGGATAACGTCTGATTATAATAGGAATTATCCGCCTGCTGTCCCGCATTCGCGTTCGTGGTTCCCGGACCGCCCGGTCCGATCACTGGTGCTGCCGCTGCCGGATCATCCGCCGGTCCTGCATACGCTGTAACTGCCGATAAGCTGCTGCACACAACTGACAGGGATAAACAAGTTGCCAAAGCGCCTTTTCGCAGCAGGCGCTGAATTTTATTTCGTTGACTCATTCTCATGTCTCCTTCTAGCCCTTTCAAACTCTTACAAACAATGTTTCTATTATAGATTTACCTCTGTCGAATGTCAACGAACTGCACAAAACTGAAAGAAAAAAGAAAGATACTTTTTCCAATTTATATTTTACTTTAACTTACCTAAAATCAGCACCACTGCCGTAATAATCAGGACAACGACGAAAATTCCCGCCATTCCTTTTCCCATAATTGCCAGCGAAATCAAAAAATTATTCCACATCCGATATTTTCCTCCATCTCAATCAGTGCAATGGCTGTCTCTTGATTTTTCATCATTCAAGTGCAGCCTTCCTTTTCCATTTTATCTGCCCGACAGACCTATATTACAAATACTGGCTTACCAGCTTAATGACCAGTCCGCCCGCGATGACCGAGGCGATCTGCCCCGATACATTGGCGCCGACCGCATGCATCAGGATAATATTTCCCTTTTCCTCCTCCATCGCCAGCTTCTGCACCACGCGTGAGGACATCGGGAATGCGGAAATGCCCGCCGCACCGATCATCGGATTGATTTTCGTCTTCAAAAACAGGTTCATAAATTTAGCAAACAGCACACCGCCGATCGTATCAAAGATAAATGCAATCAGACCGATTCCCATAATCAGAAGCGTGTCAACCCGCACAAACGCGTCCGCACGCATGCTGAACGAAATCGTGATGCCAAGCAGCAGGGTAATCAGGTTTGCCAGCTCGTTCTGTGCCGTCTGGGAAAGTGCCGGAAGCACGCCGCACTCACGGATCAGGTTTCCAAACATCAGAAATCCGACCAGCGCCACCGATGCTGGAGAAATCAGTCCGACAATGATAGTAACCACAATCGGAAATACGATCTTGGTCGTTTTGGACACATTTTTCGGACTGTAGGTCATGTGAATCTGGCGTTCTTTTTTCGTCGTCACCAGACGGATCGCAAATGGCTGGATGATTGGCACCAGCGCCATGTAGGAGTACGCCGCCACCGCGATTGCGCCCACATAGTTGGAATGCATGATCTGGGAAACCAGAATGGAAGTCGGTCCATCCGCCGCACCGATGATTCCGATCGACGCCGCATCCCTGAGTTCGAATCCCATCAGCGATGCCGCACAGATCGCAAAGAAAATGCCAAACTGCGCCGCCGCACCAAATAAAAACATGATCGGCTGTGACAGAAGCGGTCCAAAGTCAATCATTGCCCCGATTCCGATAAAGAGCAGAATCGGAAGCGCCTCCGACGCGCCGATCGTCGTCTCAAACAGCCACTGTATGATACCCGGTGTCTCCCCGATGCCCTCCGTCACCTGATTAATGACGCCGGATAATGGCAGGTTTACCATGATCGCGCCGAATCCCATCGGCAGAAGCAGCGCCGGTTCGTATTCCTTTTTGACCGCCAGCCAGATCAAAAGCCCGCCGATCAGATACATCACAAACTGCTGCGGCGTGATCGCCATGACGCCTTCCCATAAAAATTCCATGTTGTTCCTCCTGTTAATTTTGTTTTCCTTCATAAATATTCTGTTTCCTGGAGCCCCTTGCCAAGATACACCTGCTCTGGCAGCTGTCTTGCTTCGCGCCAGACATGCATCCATAAAAGAATGTGCCTTGGCACATTCTCGCGCCGAGCGCGGTCGCTTGCGACATGTTTCTGCTTCGCGCGAGTGCGCATCCTCGCGGAGCGCTTTTTGTTTCATAGAACTCAATTTCCTATGAAACAAAAAGACTTTCAGCATACGTTTCATCCACATATGCTAAAAGTCTTGTTCCTCACATTTGAATCATACGGCACACGCTTTTTGTTACAAAAGCACACTGCCATCTGACTTACACAAGGCATGTAACCATGAGGTTTACTATCCTCAGGGTCTGTTGGTTACATGGTTATAACTACTCCCTTTTAACGCGATCATCATATCATACGGTTTTTTCCCCGTCAAGGTCAAACTGAGTATTTTGTGTTAAGAAAATGAAAAGCTACGAAAACACGAAACCTGCTATGCTTCCGCCGGCATATTGACACCCGCGATCTTAATATTAACTTCCAGAACCATCAGACCGGTCATATTTTCAATCGCTGTCTTTACTTTGTCCTGCACCTTTTCACTGACTGCCGGGATGCTGTAGCCATATTTCATATTTAAGGACAGATCCACAATCACGTGATCCTCGGTTACGGTCACTTTCACGCCCTTGCTCAAATTTTTCATGCCGAGCTTTCCGACCAGTTCATTTGTGATATTGCCAGCCATCGAATCGACACCGTCTACCTCGGTCGCTGCCAGACCTGCGATGATCGCCACTACCTCATCGGCAATTTTCACTTCTCCAATGCGGTCCTTTTCATATACGATATGTGTGCTTCTATCTTCTGCTTCTCTCGCCATTCCAAATCCCTCCTGACCACTTCCATGTACGCCCGGAATCTTCTCTTCCCACAAAAAACAGATGCTCGAATACTTCCAGAAATACATTTCAATTAAGTGTTTTTATTATACCAAAAATACAGGAGTTTGCAAAGGCATTTCCAGTTCGAATCTTATCCGAGTTACTGTTCACGCATACGTGCCCAGTAACGGAATTTGCCGTGGCTTCGCATTTTAATACGGCAAATTCCTGCTGCCACCACGTTTTCTTACGGCACTTTCGGTTCCAAAAGTGCCTACCCGTGAACATTAACTCATCCGAACTTCCTCAATCTCCCAGGTTTAAAAGGGAAATCACGATATTTTCCGCCGATATCTCGGTTTTCCGTTTTACAATATCCTCGATCTGCGCGCGCTGCGGATCTGTGATGGACGGCGCGTTGACAACGACATCCACTTTTCCATCCGTGATGCTGACAACCGGATCGGCAAATCCTTTCGCCATCAGAAGCGTTTCCGCTGCATTTTCCTTCTCCGCTATCGCATTGAGTGCCAGCATATCCTGAACGGCTGCCTCTTTTGCCGACGCATCCAGATTTTCATTGTTAATCAGGGCATTCAGTGCTTCGCGGTTCTTGGCGCGGATCTGTTCACGCTGAGCTGTACATTGGCTATGTACTCTGCCACGCCGGTTCCGCCTGTCAAAACCGCCTCGCCCGGGTTATCGACTGCCGGATTGTCCGCAGATGCCTCCTCTCCGTCCGCCGCCCCCTGCGCTGTGCCCTCCTCACTGCCTGCTGCCAGCGGATCGCCCTCTCCCGGATCGTCAAAACTTGCAATCTCCTCATATTCACCGTCCGCCACGCTTCCGGACACCGCCTGATTTTCCGAATATATATCGCTATCTGAAATCTTGGTCGCCCCCGCTTCATATGTATCCGCCCCCGGCAGATCGGATTTTCCCGCATAGTTGAGATACCCCGCCGCCGCAATCATGATCGCCAGCGTCGTGATGATGATTTGATTTCTCCTGAAAACGCGTTTCATCTTCATTCTCATATTTGCATACTCCTTTATTCCACCCGCTTTAATACTTTTATTTTATGTGCCGGCAGTCCGAATAATGCCTGCATCGCTTCCGAAATTTCCTTCTGTACCGACGCATTTCCTCCTCCCTGTGCGCTGATCACGATACCGGAAATCTCCGGTGCCAGCTCTTTTTCAACTACCGGTTCCCCGCTGCCTGAACTTCCCGCCAGCACGGTGCTCTCCCGCAGCGATTCATCCGCCTGCTGCCGCGTACCACCCGAAGAATCCGTCTCCGAGGTGGCCACCCGGCTTCTCTCCTTATCCACCCGCAGCACCTTTTCCGAAGAAGAAAACAGAGTCAGCATCACATCCACCTCACCCACGCCGTCCACCTTCTTTAAAACGTCCCGGATCCGCTGCTCCAGGCGAAGCTCGTAGAGGCGGTTGGTGTCCTGCCTGGATGCAGTGCCTGGCAGACCTGTTTCGACATCCGAACCACTCTCTTCTGAACTTCCATTTTTGTCCTGCCCTGCTCTATGCCCAGAGTTTGTTTCTGTTTCACTCTCCGCCCATCTTTCCCCTGACCGCAAGACTCCCGTCTCACTCGTCTTCTTCCCAAACGGCGCATATAAGATCAAAATTGCCAGCCCAAGCACCAGCAAAATCAGCCATTTTTCATTTCGTTTGACCCATTCCTTGTCAAGGTTCCATCCTGACTTCCACATGATCCGCCTCCACCTGATAAAACGATGCCAGCCGCTGCTGAAGCTCCCAAATCTTTTCCCCATTCATCCATGAAACTGCCTGCGCGGCGGCGGGTTCTCCCTGCTTCTGCTCCTGTTCAAGTGAAATTTCAATCGGGGAAATTTTTTCTATTTCAATCATCGAACTCGGATCCTCCTGTTCCGCCGCTTCCATCCCCGCTTCCATCCCCGCCTCACTTCCCGCCACATACACCGTCACACTCCGCACCGAGGCAAATTGCTCCGACTCCGGATCTTTTTCCAGCTCTACGTCCGCCTTTTCCACGGAAAATCCCGCTTCCGCTGCCACCCGCACTGCCTCCTTGGACGCTTCCGCCTCATACTGGCTCAAAACCATATTTCTACGCCGCACCTCTATCTCATCCATCTCACTTTTCAGCTCGCCCGCTTCATTTTCAAACGAAAGAGATGTAAACAGATAATTCAGCCGCTCCTCCAGCCGCAGCCCGTCCGTCAGCGGCTTAAGCACAATCAGAAGCAAGATACAGCCCGCAAACAGGCGAATATATTTTTCATACTTATGTGCGGGCAAAAGCCCGGTCAGAACGGTCAGAAACACAAGATAACTGACGATATTCCCCGCCCAGTGAGTAATTACTTCCATCTTCTACCCCACAAAATAAGCCGCGTTCGTGCTCGCACACACCACCGCGATCGAAAGTGCAAATAACACCAACGCCGAACCAGCTGCTGCCAGCAAAAAATAAAATCCTTTCGCCACAGCGCCGACTGCCTCCACCACCCGGCTATCACTGACCGGCTGCAAAAGCGCCGCGCTTCCCTGGCACCCCAGATAGAGGATTAAAAGTTTCAAAAGCGGCAGAAGCGACACCGCCGCCAACACAAGCACTCCCCCGATGCCCACCGTATTCCGGATCAGGACGCTGCTTCCAAGAAGTACCTGCGACACTGCCGCCGCGCCCTGTCCGATTCCCGGTATCAGGCTGACCGCCCGCCGCAGCGCCGTCTGGCGCATCGAATCTGTATACGGCGCAATCATTCCCTGCAGCACATGAAAGCCCAGCACCACTCCCAAAAGCGCCTTGCTGCCCCAGCGCATCCCCTGTTCCAGCAATTCCAACGCTTTTGAAAACAAATCCTTCGAGCTTAAATGTCCCGCCAGCGACAGCAGGACATACAACTGGGTGCATGGCAGAAACAACTGTAAAAACACCCATTCCGCCACATTGACAGAAGCAAGTGTCCACGCATATCCGGCTGCTGCCGAGGTACTTCCCCCGGAAAAGGAAACAGCCAGAAAAAAAGCAGGAACCAGCACCCGGACAAATTCAAAGAGCTGCTCCAACAGTGTCCGCGTGATCCGCACCCCATTCAAAAAACTGGCGGCAAGCAGTGTAAAAATCAGAAGATACGTGACATAAAAGCCCATCTCCGATACCTGACTGTCGGCAAAGAGACTCGAAAAGCTGGCGAACACCGCCCCTAAAATTCCCAGAAGGATGACCTGCCCCATCCATCTGCCATTTTCTGAAATTTCCCGAAATAGGGCTGTCCGGCAAAAATCCATCAGCATCCGAACCGCACTCTGATAATTGCCAGAGAGAAGCATCGAAAGGATTTCCCGGAATGAAAGCCCCGGGACTGCCGAACCTCCCGCTTCCCTTAAAAATGCTTCGATTCTGCTTAAATCCAGTGAGTTCAGAAGAGAATCCATGTTCTCGCCAGAAACACTGAAATCCGAATCTTCGGATATCTTTTCACCATTTGCCGCCGACACCGTTAAATGATTTCCTGCCATCAAATATACACTCAAGAATATAACGCTCACTGCCCGCACAACCATCTTTGTTCCCACCGTCACCTGCTCTCACCATCTCTCCGCTTTTCTGCACTTACCACTTCCCTACGCCAAAAACTGCTTCACCGTCTCCAACAATGCCAGCAGAATCGGCATACTGACCGCCAGAATGGACAGCTTCGCAAATATCTCAATCTGTGTTCCCAGCGAACCGTACCCGGCATCCTTGCAAATCCCGGAGGCAAATTCGGCAATATAAGTAATTCCCGCCATTTTCAAAAGCGCCGACAAATACACTGGACTGATCCCGATGCAGGATTCCATCGTCCGAAGTGTTTTCAGAATCACTTCCAGCTTTCCCGCCGCATAGAAAAAGAGACACAGCCCCGCCGCCATCACAATGTACGTCCCATACTCGCTGCCTTTTCCCTTGAGCTGGACTGCCAGAAGAACTGCCGTGATCCCAAGAACCGATACGGTTAAAATTGACATTTTTTACCGTCCTTCCCTGCAATGTACTCTCGGAGTCTTTCCTGCACCCGCTTTTGCGGCTGATTTTTCGCCAGCTGCACCCGAATTTCATCAACGTATGCCTCAGAAATTTGGGCTCAACTGACAAAAAATCATCTCACAAAATCAAGCACAGAAGGATTCCGAGAGTCCATTACAACGCAAACAATTCCTTCATCGTCTCAAACAACTGATAAATATACGGCACCATCCAGAACAGTACCAAAAGAAGACCCGCAAGACTTGTGAGAAATGCCTGTTCCTCCCGCCCGCTGTGTTTGAGGATCTGGCAGAGGACGGAAACCAGGATACCGACTGCCGCAATCCGAAATATTAGATTAACTCCCATTTTCTTCCCCCACTTACATCAACACCACTGCCAGAAACAGCCCGCCTAGTATCCCAAGTCCCCAGCACAGCCGTTTCTTCTCCGGCTCTTCCCGCCGCAGCTGCTCAATCGCCCGTTCCAATTCTTCCAGATACAGTGCCAGCGTCTTTTGCTGCATTTCCAGATCGAGATACCCGATGCTGTTTCCAAACCGGCACATCAGCTCCCATTCCTCTGTTCCTAACATCGGACGAATCCCCTGCTCTTCCAGAACCGCTTCCCAGATACTCCCAAACGGACACTCTGGATTCGCTTCCAGCCGCTCTCCTGCCACCAAAAATAGTTTTCCCGCTTTTCCATCCCCGCGTGCCCCCGCCCGGCACAGTGCCAGAGGAAGAACTGCCTGTGTATACCCAATCTCTCCCTGCAGTCCCGCGGCAATCCGTTTTACTTCCTCCAAAAAACGCCTCCGGCCAATCAGGCGCAATGCCTCACCCCCGCCAATCCCCGCACACGATACACATACAAGGCAGATTCCAAGCAATTTTATCCACATATGAGCTCCTCGCCAGCTGCATCATATACCGCCTCCACCGTTCCCGGTCCGCGTCTATTTCCCAGCACCACATACCGCTCAAACCGTTTTTCTTGCAAAAAAGAGGCCAAGCCCGGTTTTTCCCGGATGTCCTCCATCGAATTTCCATGTACGGTTGCCAGAATCCTGCAGCCACAGTTCATCACATAGCGAAGCGCCTCCAAATCATTCTCACCGCCGATCTCGTCCACCGCGACCACCTCCGGTGCCATCGAGCGGATCAGCATCATCATTCCCTCCGCCTTGGGGCAGGCATCCAGCACATCTGTCCGGCAGCCAACATCGTTTTGCGGGATTCCCTGATAACAGGCGGCAATCTCCGAACGCTCATCCACCACCCCGACCGTCTGCGCCCTCACTTTTCCACCATGCTGCTTCCTCATCTCCACCATTTTTCCAGCTTTATTTTCATGTCCTGCACCTGCCTTAGGCCGTTCAAAGCTCCCCGTCAAAGCAGAGCCCCTATCCTTTCCCTCTTCTCCATCCGACACCATCCGGATCAGATCCCGCAGAAGTGTTGTTTTTCCGCATCTCGGCGGCGCAATCAGAAGCGTATTCCGGATACTTCCCGTCCCTGGATCCGTCAAAATCGACCGTATTTTTGCTGCACATCCTATCATCTGATGCGAAAAACGGACATTTAAAAAGGTTATCGGATGAATCGCCTTTATATGTCCGTTTTCCAGTATCGTCCTTCCAGCCACGCCAATCCGGTGTCCGCCCTGCACGGTCAGAAACCCCTGCCGGATTTCCTCCCCGTAAGCATAGAGAGAAGAACGAGCCGCGCATTGCAGCGTTTCATCCACATCCTCCCGGCTGACCCGGAATCCACTTCCGGCTGTGTACTCTTTATTTTTATATATGTAATACAGCGGCGCGCTAACTCGCAGCCGTACCTCTTCCATTCCATCCGCCTCAAGCGGAAGCGCCAGAAGCTGCTCCCGGATATTCCGGGAGAAAAAATGAAACAGCGCCCTCACATCCTGCTTTGATTGTTCCTCCTTCATCAGCCCGTCCTCCTTACCTCAATATATGAAGGACTGGCTAAAATATACCATCCGCCTATGCATGCACGGACGCACTTTCCATCCGCCGCAGCCGTCTCACCTCCACGCCTGCCATCGCAAGCGCCACCACGCCCGCCACAAAGTCCGCGATCGGTCCGGCATACATGATGCCGTCAATGCCGATAAACAGCGGCAGAATCACAATCAGCGGCAGTAAAAAGAGAATCTGGCGCGTCAGGGACAGGAAAATACCCTTTTTCGGTTTTCCAATCGCCGTAAACAGGTTCGACGCAATCGGCTGCACACAGTTTAAGAACGTGAAAAACAGGTAAATCCGGAAATATTTTTCCGCAAACTGGAAATACATCTCCGATCCTTCCCCGAACAGCCCGATGATCGGACGCGGAATCAACTGGAAACACGCAAAGGACACCGCCGACACCGCAAATCCCCACCTGAGCGCCAACCCATACACCTGCCGCACGCGCGCATAATTTTTCGCGCCATAATTGAAACTTGCGATCGGCTGCATGCCCTGCGAAAGACCGATGACGATCGAAAAAAACACCTGATTGACCTTCGTGATAATGCCGGCACACGCCAGCGGAATCGATTCCCCATAGTCCGAATGCGCACCATAGTAGGTCAAGGATTTATTTAACACGATCTGCACCACCAGCATCGCAAGCTGGTTGAAAAATGCCGCCGCCCCCAATGAGGTAATCATGCTTACATATGTTCTCTGTGGTCGAAGATGCGCCGCTGTCAGCCGTCCGTTTTTGTAACGGCGCAGATACCGGATAATCAGGATTCCTGAAAAAATCTGTCCAATGATCGTCGCCAGCGCAGCACCCGCCATTCCCATATGTAATCCAAAAATAAACAGCGGATCGAGCACTGTATTGATCAGCGCCCCGGATAAATTGTAAAGCATCGCATTAAGCGGGCTTCCGTCCGCCCTCACCAGATGCCCGCCGCCGTTGGTCAGAATCAGAAATGGAAATCCCAAAGCCGTGATACCCGTATACGTTTTGGCATACGCCAGCACATTGTCCGGCGAACCGAAAAAGCGCAGCATCGGCGTCAGGCAAAAAAGCGCCACAGTCCCCAGAATCACACCGCTTCCAAACAGAAGCGTCGCCGCATTTCCAATATAAAATAACGCCTTTTCCCGATCGCCGCCTCCCAGCGTCAGGTTAAAGGACGCCGCACCGCCGATTCCAAACAGAAGCGCCAGCGCCACACAGGAGATCGTCAACGGAAACGCCACGTTCGTCGCTGCATTCCCCAGCTCTCCCACGCTTCTTCCGATAAAAAACTGATCGACGATATTATAAAGGGCACCTACCAGCATCGCGATAATGCTTGGCACCGCAAACTGCCGCAAAAGCCCGCCGATCGGCTCCGTGCCTAGTATATTTTTCTTCTGTACCTGTTCCATGAATCTTGATTCTCCTGTCTACGTTACTGCGAACAGTTACCAGTCTACCTCTCATTACTGATAATTTTTCCTCTTTACATGCCTTCCCCGCGCATGATACACTACCATCAGTTATTAAAACGGAAAGGACTTAATCACATGAATCTTTCATCCTTACTGCAATTTCGGGACGAGTGGGCGCGTTTCAAAGCCCGCCACCCTAAATTTTCCCCTTTTCTGAAAGCCGCCTACACCCGCGCGCTGCGCGAGGACAGCGTCATTTCCCTAAAAGTGACCGCCCCGGACGGAACCGAGGTGGCATCTAACTTAAAGGTCAAAAAAGAGGATCTCGAACTGCTCTCACGCATTATGAATAGCTGATTTTTAATCACCCATCATGCATTATGTCTACTTATGGTACGGTTCTCCTTTTATAATCCGGAAACTCCGGTAAATCTGTTCCAGCAAAATCACGCGCATCAGCTGGTGTGGAAAGGTCAGGCGCGAAAAGCTGATCTTCGTGTCTGCACGGTTTAACACCGCCTGCGACAACCCCAGCGAACCTCCGATGATAAACTGCAGATGGCTCTCACCTCGCACGCCCAGGTCTTCCATCCATGCCGCCATCTCCTCCGAGGAACGCTGCTTTCCATCGATCGCAAGCGCAATCACATACGCGTCCTCCTTGATATGCGCCAGAATCCGCTCGCCCTCCTTGTCGCGGATCTGCGCTTCCTGCAGCTCACTCGCCTTATCCGGCGTTTTTTCATCCGCCACCTGCACGATCTCCAGACGGCAGTAACGCCCCAGCCGCTTGCTGTACTCCGCGATCGCCGCCTCCAGATATTTTTCCTTAATTTTTCCTACTGTCACTAACGTAATCTTCACTTTTTAAGCTCCCGTTTTAAAAATGCCAACAGATTCAGCCGCGCCCGGTCTTCCGTCTCTTTGCGTCTCGTTTTTACCTTTTTCACGACCGTTCCCTCCGGCTCCCGATGAATCCGGTAGATGATCCGCAGATATTCCGCGACCTCTTCCCATGCCTCGCGGCTCTCCGGAATCAGGTCGAGTCCCATCTGAAATACATGGAACATCCCGTCATAGACCGAGCAGCGCACCTTGACACCCTCGGCGCGCGCCTTTTTCGCTACCGCCCTCGTATCATCTAAAAGCACCTCATACGCGCCCACCTGCATCAGCATCGGCGGAAATCCTTCAAAATCTCCAAACAGCGGTGACAGATACGGATTTTTCGGATTGGCATTCCCGATATAGCTGCACTGGTACAACATATTTTCCTTCGAATTGCCAAACAGCGGATCGATCGTATAGTTTTCCTCATACGATGCCCCGCTCAGACTTACATCCGTCCACGGCGACATCGTGATAATGCCCGCAGGAAGCGGCAGCCCGTGATCTTTCGCATACAGACAGAGCGCCAGCGCCAGGCCTCCGCCCGCCGAATCCCCGGCTACCACGATCTGGGATGGCTGGTATTTCTTCTCTTCCAGAAGCCATCGGTACGCGTACACCGCATCCTCCAGCGCCGCCGGATACGGATGCTCCGGCGCCACCCGGTAGTCCGGCGTCAGAACATCCGCGCCGAAGCTGATCTGCGAATACTTAACCGCAAACCGCCGGTAAATATTTTTCATCGGACCGATATACCCGCCGCCGTGCAGCTGCAAAATGACGCGCCCCGTCACCGCCTGCTTCGGCTTCAAATATTCCATCACAAACTGTTCTGTTTTTACCAGCTCATAAATATATTCCGCCGGACATCTCCACGCCGGTTCGACCGGATTTTTCCGGAATTCGCCGGTCTGGATCGGCTTCTTTAACGATGTCTCCATCACGTCACTCATCATATCACGCGTCAGATTGCCTATCATGCTGACTGTTTTCCGACTCATGCTTCTTCCCTTTCTTTCATCCAAATTTTCAATCTTCGTATTTTTATAGACCGTTCCTTTACTGTGACCGATTTTCCTGCCATTTACACATGAAACCGCCTCTTCAATTCCCGCTTCACACTCCGGTCGCCCAGAATCACCGTCGCCGCCAGCGCTGCCACCGACACACCTGCTGCCAGCACCGTCAGACGCGGATGATGCGTCCACCCGATTTTCCAGAAAATCAACGGCACAAAGCTCAGAAATGTAATTGTGATCTGATACATAAAATAGCTCTGCCAGTTCATCCGGTTGACTAACATCATCAGAAGAACCGCCGCCACCTCAAACAGTGCGACGCATGGGATCGCGTAGTCCACCGACCACCCCCGAAGCCCTGTAAGCGCGTCAATCAGAAGCAAAATTGCCTGAATTCCCAGGGACTGCCGCACCAGCGTTCCTGCCAGGCTCGCATGCCGCATGACCGAAAACCGCAGCGTCATCGCCACATATGCCGCCGCGCCCGCCGTCAGAAGCGACCATTTAAACGGAATCCGATGATAAGTCGCCAGATTCGTAAGCCCCGCCAGAAGCGATACGAGCACCAATGACACATAAAATCCCCGCACCGCACGGCGCACGCGCTCTCGATCCTGAGCAATCACTGGATAACGTCCTTTATCATGCTCCGTATCCGTGATTCCATTGCTCTCTCGCTCTACCCGGATGCCCTTTTCCTCCAAAAAGTGAAAGAAAAACTCCGGAAGCCGGTTCTCTGCCATCGCGCTCGTAAACGACAGGCATAATTTCCCGTCATACGCCACCGCCCCGCATTTCATCCGCTGCTTCGGCGATGCGCCGACAAGAAGCTGAAAGCCCTCGATCGAATCTTTCAGTTCCTCCCGAACCTGCGCCGGTCCGATGTTGGAAAATGTCATCGTGTGGGCGCGGCTGGTGTGCAGAAAAATCAACTGCATCGCCAGATGTTTGACAAATAGCGGGATCGCCCGCACATACCATTTTTTCTCATTCGACACATTGTAGGAGATCGTCTCCTCCAGCCGCTCCTTCACGATCTGCTCATCCATCTGGCGGCCCACAGACGCAATCACTTCTTCCAATGCCTCCGGTGCCTTTCCCGCCGCCCACGAAATATTCACGACAGCAAAGAAGTTTGCCAGCGTCTCCGACTCAAAAAAATTCCGTAGGTTCACCGGAAGATTGAGCGCCACCGGACGTTTCAGCGTTTTCCCATCCGTCTCCGTCTGGATGATCGCCCAGAGAAGCACCGCCGCCAGATATTTGGTGATGCTGACACCCACCTTCCTGCATTCCGTCTTCAGTGCCGACACCTCAATCGTCCCCTGCAGCACTGCCATCTGATCAAATGGGAGAAATTCCCCCTGAATCGCAATCGCCGGTCTGCTGTTATAATGCCGATGCGGCAGTTTCCGGTAATGTCGCAGATAATCGTCCTCCCGGAGCGGCGAAAACTCCCGCTCCTGCACCATAACCGGCAATTTTTTCACCAGTTCCAGATAATGTTCTGTAAGCCGTGAAGCAAACCGCAGCGCCCCCAGTCCGTCCGTCAACCCATGAAACACTTCAAAATTGATCCTGCATCCATAGTAGCTCACACGGAACGGGAACCGCGCGCCCCGGTGCGGATCAATGAAACGGCACGGTGCACTCTGTTCTTCTTCCACGCCCGGATTCCGGTTGTTCGTCTCAAAATAATACCAGAAAAATCCCTTCCGCAGCTTCACCCGGAAATTTTCAAACTCCGGAAGTGTCCGCACAAGCGCCCTTTGCAAAAGCTCCGGATCTACTTTTTCTTTCAGAACCGCCGAGATCCGGAATACACTGCTTAAATCCTCGCCCGACACCGCCGCAAAGAGCTTCGCCGTGTTATCCAGCCGCCTCCATGCGGCGCCCTGGATGCGGAGACGCTTTTTCTTTGGTTTTTCCTCTCGTTTCTTCTCCACTTTTTCTGAAACTATCTGTCCCGGCTCTTCCTGCTTCCCTGCAATTTCATCCTTCTGATCCTGTTTTTGGTTTTCCTCGTTCATTCTCTGCCCCATCTGCCTTTGCCACCTAAAGAAAAAGAGCAGCTGCCGGGATACACACTCCCCTGCAGCGCCCCTTTCATCCTCTTCTGAGTTCTTTTCTACATTACCGAATCCGGAAGTAGTACCCCACGCCCCATTTCGTATGTACATATTTCGGATCACTCGGACTCGGCTCGATCTTCTCGCGCAGCCGCCGCACATGAACGTCTACGGTGCGAACATCGCCGCCCGCCGCCGCCCGGTTGCCCCAGACAAAGCGCAGCAGCTCCTCGCGGCTGTAAACCTTGCCCGGATTGCACACCAGGAGCTCCAGAAGGTCAAATTCCTTCGCGGTCAGATTGATCTCGCGGGAAGCGATAAAGACCCGGCGGCTGTCCGAATCCAGCGTCAGATCGCCCGCCTCGATGACTTTCTTTGTCTGCTGCGGCTCCTGTCTCGATTTCTTGGAGTTGCGGCGCAGGATCGCCTTGATGCGCGCCTTTACTTCCAAAATGTTAAATGGCTTCGTGATATAATCATCGGCGCCGTATTCCAACCCCAGAATCTTATCCATATCGTCGCCTTTTGCGGTCAGCATAATGATCGGCATCTCGGAGAACTCCCGGATTGCCTGGCAGACTTCAAATCCGTTCAGCTTCGGCAGCATCACGTCCAGAAGAACCATATCATACTCCATCTCCTTCGCCATCTGAAGCGCTTCCTCCCCGTCATAGGCGCAGGCAACTTCAAATCCATCCTGTTCCAGACTGAAACGGATTCCTTTTACTATTAATTTTTCATCATCTACCACTAATACCTTCGCCATTCTCCACCTCAACCACTATGCTTCTATCTCTCTATACTGTAATCTTATCTTTTATCTTCTGAAATGCCGCGTTCTTGATGCCAGGCACCTTCATAATATCCTCAATCGTCCGGAAACCGCCCTTCTGCTCCCGGTAAGAAAGAATCGCTTCCGCCCGCGCCGCACCGATACCGTTTAAAGTCATCAACTCTTCTTTGGAAGCTGTGTTTAAATTAATCAATGCTGCACTACTTCCAGATTTCTGCGAAGCTGACTCGCTGCCATTCCCAGCAGCGCCTCCGGCTCCCAGAAACCCGGAGACATCCTTCCCTGTTTCCTGATATTTCCGAATCTCTTCCCGGCTCGGAATCCGAAGCTGCTGTCCATCCTCGATCGCCTGCGCCAGATTTACATATTCCTGCGCCGCCTCCGACGTCATCCCGCCCGCCTTTTCAACCGCCTCATACATACGGCTGCCCGCCGGAAGCTCATAGACGCCCGGTGCGGCTACCTCGCCGCAGACGTGGATATATAGGATTCTCGGTTCCGGCGTTTGGGGATTTTCTTTTGATTGCCCCTCAGGCGCAGCGTTCTCTGCTGCTTCATTATCCCCATCCACTGCCCCGCTGTTTGACCGTTTTGCTGGACGTTCGGAGTTTTCCTGCGAATCATCCTCTTCTTTTGAAAAACTGTTCTGCGTCTCCAGCACCACCGTCTGCTTCTCTCTCCGGCTCTGCACACCAAAACACAAAACAGCCGCCAAAAATACCACGCCGACTGCCCCTGTTCGCATCCATCGTTTCCGATTTACTGTTTGATTTGTCTGTTTCATCTTCTGCACCCCTCTTTTTCCGAGGCGCGTTTTGTCCGTAATTCTATTCTAACCAAAACCCCCTTTAAACACAAGCAGAAAATTTTTATTCCCATCTGAAAATCACAATCCCCGCAATCGCAACCGCCGCCCCGATCGCCTTGCGCCACTCAAATCCCGCTTTCTCCACACCGAACCAGCCAAACACCTCGATCAGGTAGGCCACCAGGATCTGCGCCACGACGATCAGAAGCGCTGATTTTGCCGGTCCCAGCGCGTCAAAGCTCTTGATGACCGTGTACGTGATAAATGCCCCGATCACGCCGCCGGTCAGCATATACCGCGGTTCGATCTGCCAAAGCTCCGATACCGCGCCGCGCCCCGTAAAAAGCCACATCAGCAGGCAAACCACAAATGCACTTATCTGCACCCAGCCAGCCGATACCCACATGCTGGTCTGCTTCATCACGGCAGAATTAAACACGCCCTGTATACTCATGAGTGCGCCGGAAACCAGCGCGGTTATCATTCCCCACATAAAAAATAAACCTCCGCATTCTGTTCTACATTCTCATGAAACAGCAGCCGTTTCCGACCATTCATTTCACACTGTTAGTATCCCAGATATGCGAAGGTTTATACAATTTGTGTTTATTCCCTTTTCCTGTTTAAAATCCGATTTTTCCTCCGAAACCAGACAACCTTTCATGCAGCTGATCCCTATTGAATGGAAAACGTAGCCGACACCTCTGCCTCAACATCCACCTGCCCCGGCATCAGGTTTCTGCCTGCACCCGCATCTTCCATCGCCATTTCCTTCATCGCCATGCCGCTGCTGTAAGAAGTGTCATAATAACGCGCCTGCTGACCGCTGCTGTACTCCTGCACATTCGTCATCGTTCCCAGCTTGCAGCCGCCTGCCTCCGCCATCGCTTCGGCTTTCACGCGCGCCGACTCAATGGCTTTTTTGAGCGCTTCCTGATAAATCTCATCAAAATTGCTGCACTGGTACTGGACCGAATCGATCGAATTGATACCCGCATTGACCGAATCGCTGATGATCGCCCCTGCATCCTCAATCGCAACATCCGATACAACAACCTCCGTCGTCATCTCATAACCAGTGATCTTCTTGCCATTGTCCCAGTCATAGATCGGATTCAGCCCCAGACCGCTCGTCTGCACCGAGGTATCTGCAATTCCCTTTTCCTTCAAAAGCGCCAGAACCGCATCCAAATCCGTCTGATTCTCCGACTGGCAGGTGCTCGCATCCGCCGCCTGTGAATAGACACTGTAGGTAATTTCCGCAATATCCGGCTCCGCTTGATTTTCTCCTGGCTCGTCACCGTGATCCCCGTATTTTCCGCCGACTGCACCGTCACCGATGCCGGTGCGGACGTACAACCTGCCAGACCTGCCGCCGACGTCATTGTCATCGTTCCTGCTGCCAGCAGAAATGCCATCCTGTTTCGCATCATCCCCATTTTTCTCATAAAAAATTCCTCCCGTTTTTCTGTTTCATCCGTGAGTTCCACCCCACAATGGGTTCGGACCTTCCGGAATAACTGCTGGTACACTGTCATTCTTACTATAGTTATACCTGAAAACGAGAGGAAATGTATTGCTTTTCTCTTAACTTTCTTTCGCTTATTTATTACTATTTTTTTCCTGTTTCATCCGTGCTGCGCGCACCAGATGCTGTGCCAAAACCGCCGTCGTCACGCCGCCGACACCGCCCGGAACCGGGGTTGCCGCCGAAGCAGTTCCTTCCAGATCGGCAAAATCCACATCGCCGCAGAGTTTTCCATTTTCATCTACATTGATCCCAACGTCAATGACAACCGCATCCTTTTTTACATAAGTGTGGTTAATCATCGCTGCTTTTCCCACGCAGGCAGTCAGAATATCCGCCTCCCGGCATACCTCCGGCAGGCTGGCAGTTCTCGAGTGGCAGATGGTCACGGTCGCATTTTCATGCAGAAGCAGCATCGAAAGCGGGCGTCCCACAACCATGCTTCTTCCTACGACTGCCACCCGTTTGCCAGAAAGCGCGATATCGTTCATTTTCAGCATGCATACCACTGCCTCCGCCGTACACGGCGCAAAACCGCTCGTATCGCCGCTGAACACCTTTGCGATATTGACTGGGGAAATACCGTCCAGATCCTTCGCCGGATCGATCATTTTTTCAATATCCTGCTCGTTGATCTGTTTTGGAAGCGGGCGCAGCATTAAAATACCGTCCACCGACGCATCCGCATTGATCGCCGCAAACTCCCTCTTAAATGCCTCGTCCGAGATATCTCCCGGAAATACCTTCGATTCCACCTCAAGCCCGAACGATGTCAGCTTCTTCGTCGCGCCTTTCTCATAGGAAATATCATCCGGATTCTCGCCCACCCGGATAATCGTCAGTTTCGGCACCCATGTCAGGGTTTCCAGCCCTTTTTCCACCTGCTCTTTCAGCTTTGCCGAAACAGCGGCTCCCTTCATTGTAATCATCTTGTCTGCACCTTTCGTTTTTATTTATGATGAATTTCCCGCGCTTTCGCGCATATTCATTTTAAATTTTTCTTAAAATGAAAGCGACGCCAAAAGACCGGCTCCGCCTGCCATCTCAAGCAGGTAAACCGTCACAATCGCCGCGATCGCCACTACCACCAGGCTCTTTCCCTTATATCCCAAAATCACCGCTACGATCGTTCCTCCGACCGCCGAATAGAGATGTCCTGTGGAGGTAAATACATCCGGAAATGTCAGTGCTCCCAGCACTGCATACGGCGTATAATCTAAGAAAGATCGGATAAACTTCGAACGGATCTGTTTCCGGAAAATCGTAACCGGAAGAACACGTGGAATATATGTAACCAGTGCCATCAAAAGGACACAGGTCAGCACGTATTTCATATCGAGTGTTCCGGCTGCTCCTGCTGCCTCTGCTGTATTCATCATTCTGCCCCCTCTTTCTGACTCTCGTCCTGACCGGCTTCTTTACCGTCGGGATCATGCGGGAATTTCCATGCACCGAACGCCGATGCCGCGATCGTAACCAGAATCACCCGGAAACCGGAGGAAATACCGGCAAAAACCGGAACATATTTTAAAATGCACACCATCACAACTGCCAGAATGATGACGCAGCACACCGACCGCGATTTGCGTGCCGCCGGCAGAATCAGTGCAATAAACATCGCGTACAGGGCAATTCCCATCGCATTCTGCAGCGCCTGCGGCAGAACCGCCGAGATCGCGCCTCCCAGCCAGGTTCCAAGATTCCACCCCAGAATCGGCATCGTGATAAGTCCCAGCATATACGACGCTTTCAAAATGCCCGGATGCAGGGAACTGACGACAAACGTCTCATCCGTGATGCCGAATGCCAATGCCAAGCGCGCCCCGGTTCCCGTCTTTTCATCGAGCTTCTGGGACAGGGACAGTGACATCAGCATATAGCGCAGGTTAATGACAAACGTCGTCAATGCCACCTCAAAGTACCCAGCCCCCGCCAGAATCAGGTTTGTCCCTGCGAACTGTCCGGCGCTCGTTAAGTTCGTCAGCGATATAAAAACTGCTACCCAGACCGACAGACCGCCCGACACCGCCAGGAAGCCAAACGTAAAGGAGACCGGCAGATACCCCAGTCCAATGGGGATACCGCTCTTTAGCCCCTCATAAAATGTCTTTTTCCAACTCATTCTACTTTTTCACTCTTTCTGTTCACGCAACCGTCTATTTTTCAGGCTTCACATACCGCGCATGCTGCCCGTTCAGCCACTCTACCCCGCTCACAATTCCTTCTTCCGAAAACGGAAATTCCTCGCGGGTCTTCTCCTCTTCCGGCGTTGCGTCGTATCCATATGGTTCCGGCCACGATGTCACGGTCAGGACTGTCTCCTCGACCGTCTCGCCATCTGCGCCGTCTTCTTTCGGTACTTCGCGCTTTGTCATCTCCATCCGGTAGCGCATCCCGGTATCACTTCCGGTAAATTTTTCTTTTTTCAGGAAATTGACCGGCATCACATCTTTTCTCGTTATCATGCCATTTACCCCCGGAATTTATAACGGCGAATCACCGCCTGCAGCGTTTTTCTTCCATTGTACTCATTGATGTCCGGATAATACACGACGTCGATCTCCCGCCGTCCGGCGCGCTCTTCCTCAAACGCCGTTCCGTCACCGAAATATAGCGCCTCGATCGCGTGTCCGTCTGTCTCTTCCAACGTCATTTTTACGACATTCCGGTTGCGCCCCAGCACGCGGCTCGCCCGGATGCGAAGTGATTTCTCTGCAAACAGCGGTTTTTCGTTACCCTGTCCAAACGGTTCGAGACAGGAAAGCTCCCTCACAAGTCGTTCTGTCACATATCCCACCGGCATCGGCACATCGATCCAGACTTTCGCTTTAAAATCTTCCTCCGTCAGCCCCGCATTTTCATTCAGTCTGCGCCGGAACTCGTCAATGTTCTTCTCTTCCAGCGAAAGCCCGGCTGCCAGCGGATGCCCGCCAAATTTGAGCAGCAGATCGCTGACCTCTGTCAGCTTTTTAAACATATGGTACTCATCGATGGAACGTCCCGAGCCTTTGACCGCCTCCTCGCCGCGCGTCAGCACGATCGCCGGCTTCTGATAATATTCCCTCAGGCGCCCTGCAATAATGCCCGCCAGCGATTCATGGCATTCTGGCAGAAAGACCACCAGCACCTTGTCCTTCTGGTACCAGCTCTCTACCTGCAGCTTCGCCGCCTCAGTCCCCTGCTCGGTCATATCCTTGCGGGTATCATTTAATTCCTTAAGTTCCTCTGCCAGGCGTTCCGCCTCTTCCTCACTCTGCGCCCGCAGAAGCGCCAGCGCTTCCTTTGCCGTTTTTAATCGTCCGCCCGCATTCAGGCACGGTCCAATGACAAATCCGATATGGTATGCTGTGATCGCCCCCAGATCAAGATTATTTTTCTCCGCCAGTCTGCGAAGCCCTAGATTTTTGGTCTGCGCCATCTTTTTAAGACCGTATTTTACCAGAATCCGGTTCTCATCCTGCAGCTTCATCACATCACCGACCGTCGCAATCGCGGCAAATTCAAGCAAATCCAGCCATTCCATCTGCGGCACGCCCCGGCGAGCATATAAAACCTGCACCAGCTTGTACGCCACCACTGCGCCGCAGATCTCCGGAAATGGGTACGGACAGTCTGCCTGTTTCGGATCGATCACCGCATCCGCCGGGGGAATCTTCTCTTTTTCCCCATCTAAGGGCACCTCATGATGATCCGTGATGACAACCGTCATGCCATATTTCTTCGCCAGCTCCACCTGATGGAACGCGGAAATACCATTGTCACAAGTCAGAATCACCTCCACGCCGTCCGCGTGCGCCTGTTCGATGATCGATTCATTGATTCCGTAGCCATCCTTGATGCGATCCGGTATCTCAAAATCTACATCACTGCCCAGCCGTTCAAATGCCTGCAATAATATGTACGTCGAACAGACGCCGTCAATATCATAATCACCGACGATCCGTATCTTCTTTCCAGTATCCACAGCCTCGCACAGGATGGAAACGGCACGCTCCATATCTTTTAACAGCATCGGATCATACAGATCATCCAGCGTGCCATTTAAATAGCGGTCGATCGCCGCCTCTCCTTCGATCCCACGGTTCCGGATAATACGCGCCGTAACCGGATCGATCCGAAACCGCGCCCCGATCTGCTTAAAATCTGCTTTCTTGGTCTGAAGCATCCAGACTTCTTCTGCCATTTTGTTCCTCCTATTATCTAGATGTACTTCTTTTCTATATCACATACTCCCTAAGCCGCCTGCGCCGTTCCCGCCAGTCCGGCAGTATATTCTCCACCTGCGTCCAGAAACGCGCGGAATGGTTCATTTCCAGCCGGTGTGCCAGCTCATGGACAATCACATAATTCATCAGATCCTCCGGCAAAAGTGCCAACCGCCAGTTAAAATTTAGGTTTCCAGCTGCGCTGCAGCTTCCCCAACGCGTTTTCTGGTTCCGGATTGTGATTTTTCCATAGGTTACGCCCATGCACGCCGCATATAAAGCAACCCGGTGCATGAGCACCGGGCGCAGCTTTTCTGTGAAATTTCGGATTTCTTCCGCTCCATATGTTTTCCGGTTCCTCTGGCGTTCCACCGCTTCTTTATAATGGACTTCTATCCAGTCGCGGTGCTCCTCGGCAAACCGCATCGCAGCCTGCACCGAAGCCCTCCTCGGAATCCGGAGTACCAGGCGTCCTTCCGCCGTGATCTGGATGGCGATCGTCTTCCGGGAAGACCGAACCACCTCACATGGAATCAATCCTTCTTCCGGCTCATCAGATAACGGAGAATGCCATGGGTTTTGTATCCTCAAGTATTGCATACAATTTCCCGTCTCTTTCATCGATTGTGCGCGCCGCATCTTCCAGTGCGCGTTCCAGACGTTTTTCCAGTTCTTTCTTCTCATCATCCGCCGCTTCATCCCGGATTACTTCCAGGCAGTAATCATCTGCCAGGCGGGCAGCCAGCATCTGTACCAGACCATCCAATGTCTTCTCCGGTGTCTCCAGAATTTTCTTAAACTCCGGATCCTCCGGCTGTTCTTCTGTATCCATCTCATACGGATCCCGCTCGTTCATCTCAATCACATTCATCCATTCCGGTTTTTCATCGGCATTGGTAAAATTCATCTGACCGACCAGGCAGTCGTAAATCTCTGCCTCGCTCGATATCTGCTTCATATCTAACTGAACTAACTGCATCTCTTCTCCTTTCCGCTGTGTCAGAATCCGTGATGCATCTCCCAGCTTCTTCCCAGCCTTTCTATTTTATTCTGCCCACTTAAAACCTACGCGTTCAGCAGCGCCACCGCTGCAAAAAACGGCACCAGCCATTTAGCGACAGAACCAATTTTTATCAGATATTCTGTTTTCATAATTCCTCCACGCGGTCTTTCATAGAAACCGCAAAGCTATCTGCCTTGATAGGGACAGCCCTATTATTATATCGGTCATGCGGTAAAAAGTCAATTCCGGGCTGTCGTAAACGGAATAAAGAATGTGCTCAGGGTTACGGTTCGCACACGTGTGCCCATCAACGGGATTTTGCCGATACTGCACATTCTAAATCGACAAAATCTGCTGCCAGAACTGTATCGTACGGAATTTTCAGTTCAGAAAATTCCTACCTGTGAACAGTTGCTGCCTTGACACATTCTCGCGCCGAGCGCGTCGCTTGCGACAACCTGCATCTTCGCGCAAGTGCACATCATTGGCACGTTAGTGCATTTTTGTGTAATAGGAAATTCCTTGGAATTCCCTATTATACAAAAAAAGCACCCTCAAAAGGATGCTTTTTGCTCTCTGACAACCAGAGAAATCGACGTGCGTGAGAAGATTCGAACTCCCGACACCTTGGTCCGTAGCCAAGTGCTCTATCCAGCTGAGCTACACACACATACTTTTTATTCTTAACGAACAAGTCATATTATACAACTCATTCTGAAGAATGTCAACTGTTTTTTAGATTTTTTTGAATTTCTTTTATTGTTGATTCATTTCAAATTATATCGATATAACAACCAGAAATTCTTCTTACTTTCCAACAATGAAATGGGGCCTACAGGGCTCGAACCTGTGACCCTCTGCTTGTAAGGCAGATGCTCTCCCAGCTGAGCTAAGACCCCATTACGATACTCTGTCCCTCAATCCGCTTACGCGAACCAATTTATAACAGTCGTATCAAAACGACCCGGATGGGGTTCGAACCCACGACCTCCGCCGTGACAGGGCGGCGCTCTAACCAGCTGAGCCACCGGGCCAAATATTAAATTATTTATTTACCTCATATTGGGTAGAGTGGACCTTCGGGGACTCGAACCCGGGACCGACCGGTTATGAGCCGGTTGCTCTAACCAACTGAGCTAAAGGTCCATAAAGTATATGGATCAAAAAACTCCCCGAGTAGGACTCGAACCTACGACAGCGCGGTTAACAGCCGCGTGCTCTACCGACTGAGCTATCGAGGAATATTGCTTTCCAACAACGTAGATAAGTATAACCGATTATATTTTAAATGTCAACTACTTTTTCAAAAAAATCGAAAAATCTATTCTTTTCATCGGATGTTACCGTCTTCTCGCTGCATGAGCAGCATGACGCATCCTTAAATTTCGGGTTCAGAACTCATATAATCTTGGCAAAAATAGAAAGAGATATTCTTTCTGGCGACGCAGAAACAGCACAGCGCTCAAAAAGAAATGTGCAAAACACCAGATACCTCCGCGGCTATAAAAAGCAGAAAACAATGAGTTTTCTGTCAACGCATACGTGCGCATCATTGGCACGTTAGTGCCTTTTTGTGTAATAGGGACTTCCAAGGAATTTCCTATTACACAAAAAACCGTCATACATTTCTGTACAACGGTCTTTTTTACATATCTTCAAAACTGCACACTGAATTTCTTCTACTCTCTATCTTTCATCCTTCAGGAAATAACTTCCTCTTTCCTATCCTTAACCATAACCTTTTGGTTAAGCCCTCGACCGATTAGTAACAGTCAGCTTCGTACATTACTGCACTTCCACCTCTGCCCTATCTACCTCGTCGTCTTCAAGGGGTCTTACTACTTGCGTATGGGATATCTCATCTTGAGGGGGGCTTCACGCTTAGATGCCTTCAGCGTTTAT